>CATMRH010000011.1 GCA_950073955.1 uncultured archaeon
GCTAGCACAAATAGATTATAAGCTAGTCTATAGCGTTTCTAAGTGACTTAAGATTATAAGTAAGATTCACCTAAATTAGTCATAGTCATCAAATTTCGAGCTTAAGCGCCCAAAATAAAGATAATACAGTGTCTCGAACTTTGGATACAAAGTACAAAAGCATAGAAGAAATATTTGGATGTAATATTTCAATGGAGAAAGCAATAATAGAATTGGCAATTGAAATGAAAAAAATAAATAATTGGCTAAAAGCACTTCTAATTGTAGCCATAATAATACTTCCTGTAAAAGATAATTTTGCAGGAAATGAGCAAAGAGCCGGACAAGCAGGGGCTTCTGAATTACTCATCAACCCATGGGCCAGAAGTTCAGGTTGGGCAGGAGCAAATGTGGCCTGTGTTAGAGGTTTGGAAGGAATGTTCATCAATGTGGCCGGTTTGGCTTTTACTAGTAAAACAGAGCTTATTTTCTCTCGTACCAATTGGCTGATGTATAACGATAATGAAGCGGTGAGCTATGTCAACTCTTTTGGTTTCTCACAGAAAGTGGGAGAATCTGGCGTGTTGGCCTTGGGTATTATGTCCATGGATTTTGGCGATATTGAAATTACAACCGTGGAACTTCCTGATGGAGGAATTGGTACATTTTCACCTAAATTTATGAATATTTCCCTATCCTATGCCAAAACTTTTTCTAATAGTATTTATGGTGGTTTTACCATTAAAATGATATCCGAGCAAATTTCAAATGTTCGTGCTGGAGGAGTAGCTTTTGATGCTGGTATTCAATATGTAACAGGTGCTAAAGACAATTTGAAATTTGGTATTTCACTTAAAAATATTGGTCCAAGAATGAGCTTTTCAGGTGATGGACTAACTTTTAGAGATTATGTAAATCCTAATTACCAAACGGCAGTGAATCATAAATCGGCTGAGTTTGAATTACCATCATTACTTAATATAGGTTTAGCTTATGATATACTTTATTTAAGACACCGACTAACAGGTTCAGGAACTTTTACTTCTAATGCTTTCCAGAAAGACCAATACCGATTGGGTTGCGAGTATTCTTTTCGAGATATGTTTATGATAAGGTGCGGATATACTTTAGAAGAAGGTATTAGAACACCATCTACCAGGACTACAGCTCTTAGAGGTCCGAGTGGTGGTTTTACTATTGAAATACCAATGGGTGGAGGTAAAACTTTTGGTGTAGATTATTCCTACCGACATACTGATCCTTTCCAGGGGTCGCACTCCCTTGGAGCCAGAATAAACCTCTAATTAAACAAAATTAATTTTTAGAATAATACTTGAAATTAATGAGCTAATTTATCTATGATAAAATAAAGTTTGTATTGTGATTAGAAAAAAATTAACTAAAAAAGAAATAGAAGAACAGAAAAAACAACAAAAAGTAAGAATGAGTGTTTTAAGAGCTGCCCGAAGAAGTGGAAAAAGTATCAAAAAAGAAGGCAAAGTTAGCAAATCCAAGGCAAAAACAAAAACTCCTAGATCACAAAAGAAAATAGCTACGGTAAGAAAATCTCGTTATTAATCAGACTATAATCTCAAAAAGAACAATTTTTTGAGGCTAGAACATATCAAAATAACTCCATACGCACAAAATCAGGATAAGAAATAGATTTATTTTCTCATAAATAGAAATCATAATGTTGGCAATTTTACCTATAGACAGTGGTCGTTATGGCACTAAAGAAATGTTAGAGATTTTTAGTGAACAGAAAAAAATAAACTATCAATTAGAGATTGAAGGTGCAGCTGCTATTTCACAAAGTGAAATAGGAATTATTCCAAAAACAGTTGGAAAAAAAATTCTCAAAGCAGCAACATCAGGAAAAATTACTGCAAAAAGAATCAAACAACTTGAAGCAAAAAGTGATCATGATACTGCAGCATTGGTTGAATCATTAAATGAAAAATGTACAAAGGAGGTTAGACCATGGATTCATTATGGATTAACAAGCAATGATTTAGTAGATACTAGTAATTCTATGCAAATGCGTGATACATTAAAAATAATTGAACCAAAAGTTGGAAAGTTAGCAACAATTCTAGCACAAAGAGCAGTCAAACATGGAAAAATTCCAGCTGTAGGTAGAACTCATGGACAACATGCAAGCATTATTTCATTTGGATTAAAATTTGCAAATTGGGCTGCAGAGATGGGAAAACATGTAGAAAGAATTGAAGAGATTAAGAAAAGAATTCTAATTTGTAAGACATTGGGGGTTGTAGGTACTGGTTCTTTAATGGGAGCAAAATCACTTGAGGTGCAAAAAAGAGTCGCAAAACGCCTGAAGCTTTACCCAGCAGAAGTTACCACTCAGGTTGTCCCAAGAGAGAGATATGCAGAATATGTGTTTGAATTAGCATTGATTGGTGCAACTTTAGAAAAAATTGCAGTAGAGATTAGAAACTTACAAAGAACAGAGATTGGAGAAGTTGCAGAGCAGTTCAAGAAGGGACAAATGGGCAGTAGTGCAGTTCCTGTTAAAAGAAATCCAATCAAAAGTGAGAGAATATCATCATTATCTAAAATGGTACGAAGTCAAGTAGCAATTACCTTTGAAAACATTCCATTATGGCATGAACGAGATCTTTCAAATTCAGCCAATGAAAGATTTGTGATTCCAACAGTCTCCATCCTAGTTGATGAGATGTTAGAAACTATGACTAAAATTATTTTAAACTTGATGGTAAATGAGAAAAGAATTGTACAAAATCTTTACATCACAAAAGGGCAAATCTTTGCAGAATTTGTTTTGGAAGCATTAATCAAAAAAGGCGTTCCAAGATTTGTGGCGTACAAAGATGTTCAAAGAGTTGCATTCAAGGCAAATGATAAGGAAATGCAATTCATAGATGCCATCAAAAACGATAAAGCATTTTCTTCAAAGTTAACTGACAAAGAAATTGATTCTATATTTTTACCAGAGAAACATCTTGGGGCATCACCTATAATTATTAGTAATGTAAAAAAATCTGTTCAGAAGATAGTTAAAAAATTCATCTAGTTTTCAGCAATGCCTTATGGATTTTAGAGCCATATTGTAATGCCTTTTTTCTTTTTCGACAAGAAATTTCTGGAACATTGATTTGACTGGCTAATTCTCTTATGATATGTTTACGATACAAATCATCAGAATCATGAATTTTTTCAGACAAAGGGATGGTTTTGGCATAATCTATGAATTTTGAAGAGAGTAATGGCTGAAGAATTTTTACTCCAAACTTTGATGAAATTAGATTAACAGCCTTCATCATTTTTAGTTCGTTATCTAGTTTATAGATCATAACTTCATGAATTTTGGATTCTCCTTCAGAAAATGCTTCTCTGTAGGCATTATAACCACAAAACAATTCATCAATTCCATTTGCTGTAACTACAGTATCAAGTTCTAAGCTTTTTGCTAGTTGAGAGACATAATGAAATGCAATACAATTTTCATTCCATGATAGATTCTCAGTGTTAATTGTTTGTCGAATTTTTGATGAAATACCAGGAAAAGTGTTTGAATCAATTTCTAGAATATGATGAGAATAGTTTAGATATTCATTGACTTCCTTTGCAAATAAAATATCATGGGATTCAGGAAAACCAATTGTCAATAGGGTAATATCGTAATTCATATCTGAACAAATTTTTGAGATTAATGTACTATCGACACCTCCAGAAAACGCAATTCCAATTTTTTTTTCTTTAACAGTCTCAGAAATTGAATTTTTTATATTTTCAAGTAATTCTTTTTCCATCTCTTCCACAATCTCTCTCATTACAGATTCCATAAGAACAGTAATGAATCAAACCCTTTAACTATTAATTTAGCATTTTATGTGATACAGTATGATGAAGTTATCACAAACAGATATCGATGAAGAACTAAAGAGTCTACCTGGCTGGAGTGTTGTAAATGAGAAACTTCACAAAGAATTTCAATTTGATAGCTTTAACCAGGCGTTTGGTTTTATGACTAGAGCAGCTATGGAGATTGAAAAAATGAATCATCATCCAGAATGGTTTAATGTATACAACAAAATTACTGTAGATTTAACAACTCATGACGCAGGTGGGATTACAAAAAACGATATTAATCTAGCTAGAATTCTAAATTCTTTGGTTTAACTAGAAAAAATGAATTTTCAGGTTACAATTATTACAGAATATATATTATGATCAAAAGTCAGTTGACTTTACATGGCATCAAGTCCTACAATTTTAGATTCAGATTTTAAATATATAGATAAAAAGGGAAATTTGCTTAGAACCAGAACAGAGTTAACAGTAGCACAAATGCTTAGTTTTCTTGAAGAAGAATACCAATACAATCACAAACTTACTTTAAAGAACGGGAATGAGATCACAATTGATTTTAAAACAAAGAAGGGATTGATCGAAGTAATTGACAATGAAGAAGACATTGAAAAATACAAGCAAATCAAAGAAGATTTTCCTCAAGACAAAATAATGGCAATTGGACATCCAAAATATACTGCACAAATCAAAGAGTTACAAGATTTAGTATACTATGACAAGACACCACAAACAGGTTCTATATTTTTAGAAGATGGATCATTTTCATTTGATTATGCACATATACTTCCACTAGTGGAAAAATGCTCTATTTTACACGGACATACATCTTCTGTAATGGTTGAATTAGTAGGACAGATGAAGAATAATTTGCTTTTAGATTTTGGCATAGCAAAAAAAATTATAAAAGAAGTTGTTAACGTATTTGATCACAAATTTTTCATAAACAGAAAATATCTCAAAAAAGAAGATGACTCACATTATCTAATTCAATTTGATGGTCCTAAGGGAATGTTTGAATTACAAGTTCCAAAAAATACTACTTATCTTTTAGAAGGAGAAGCTACTGTAGAAAATCTTTCAACTGAAATTATCAAGCTATTAGCACCAAAAATGCCATCAAATATTGAAGCAATAGGCGTATACATCTATGAAGGTTACAATAAAGGATCTCATATTATTTCAAACATTTCAAGATAGTTAGGAAATGGAACCAAAAATTTCAGAAAAAGTATGGAACCCAGAGTTAGAAAAGAAAATTCTGAAACAATGGGAAGAAGAAAAAATTTATGATTTTGTTCCACAAGAAGACAACTTTACCATAGATACTCCTCCACCATACCCATCAGGTCGGCCATGGCATATTGGAGCAGCAGCACATTATTCACAAATTGATATGATTGCACGTACTGCAAGAATGGCAGGAAAAAATGTCTATTTTCCTATTGGGATTGATAGAAATGGTCTTCCAGTGGAACTGTACACTGAGAAAAAGCATAAAATTAGAATGAGAGAAACAGACAGAGAAGAATTTCTGAATCTATGCAGAAACGCACTAGATGATTTAGAGGCAGAAATGATTCTCATTATGAAAAATCTCGGAATTAGTGGTGACTTTGCAAATTACTATAGAACAGATTCGGAAGAATATAGAACACTTACACAATCAACGTTCATTGATTTATGGAAGAAAGGTCAAATCTATCTAGCAAACAGACCCAACAACTACGATTGGGTATCAGGAACAACCATTGCAGATGCAGAAATCATTTACGAAGACTTGCCAACAAAACTAGTTTACATGAAATTCAAAATAAAAGATACAGATCAGGAGATAATTATTGCAAGTACAAGACCGGAATTAGTGTGTGCATGTAAAACAATAATTGTAAATCCAAAAGACGAAAGATATACACAATACATAGGAAAGAAAATAATCGTTCCAATAACTAATGTAGAAGTTGAATTAAGAACACATCATTCTGCCCAACAAGAATTTGGTTCAGGAGCAGTAATGGTATGTAGTTATGGTGATCAAAACGATGTAGCACTGTTCAGAGAATTAGGACTAGAAGAGATTGTTGTAATTGGACTAGATGGAAGAATGACAAAAGCTGCAGGGGAATATGCAGGATTAAAACCAAAACAAGCAAGAACAAAAATCATAGAAGATCTAGAAATAAATGGACTTGTAGAAAAAATTGAGGATATTATCCATAGAACACCAGTTTCAGAGAGAAGTAAAATTCCAATTGAAATCATCCCAATGGAAGAATATTATCTTAAACAGAAAGAATCAGTTGAAAAAATAAAAAAATTAGGACAAGAGATAACATTCCATCCAACTATGCACAAACAAATTCTGATGAATTGGTTAGAATCTATCAATATTGATTGGCCAATATCAAGGAGAAGATATTATGGTACTGAAATTCCAATTTGGTACTGTAAAAATTGCTCAGAACCATATGTTCCTGAGCCTGGAAAATATTACAGACCTTGGAATGAAAAATGTCCAATCAGTAATTGTACAAAATGTAACTCTACTGAATTTGTTGGTGAAGAACGAACCTTCGACACATGGATGGACTCTAGTATCTCTCCATTGTTTGTTAGCAAGTTTAACGTAGATAATGAGTTTTTCAATAAAGTTTATCCTGCTGCAATTAGACCTCAAGCAAAAGATATTGTTAGGACATGGTTATACTATACACTACTAAGATGTGAGCAGCTTACAGGAAAGAAGCCATGGTCTGAAGCTTGGATAATGGGGTATGGTCTTGATGAAAAAGGAATGAAGATGAGTAAGAGTAAGGGAAATGCAATTGATCCTTTACCGCTCATTGAAAAATTGGGTGCAGACACTTTTAGATTTTGGAGTGCAAGTGAGATTAATCATGGCTATGATTTTAGATGTAATGAACAAAAAATTGAATCAAATAAAAAATTCCTTAGCAAGTTATGGAATGTGTCAAGATTCTTGTCTAGTTTCCCAGTAATTGAATCAGGAACACTTACTGCATCTGACAAATGGGTTTTATCAGAGTTAGATAATTTAGTAAAAGAATGTAAAAAAGGATATGATGAATACAACTTTTTCATTCCTGCAATTGCAATTAGAGAATTCACGTGGAATTTATTTGCAGCACACTATATTGAAATGGTCAAGGCAAGAGCCTATGGAATTGGTTTTTCAGATGAGGAAAGAGATGGGGCAATATTTACACTACACAAAACATTATCAACAATTTTAAAATTATTAGCACCAATTACTCCATTTATCACAGAACATCTCTGGAAGATTTTGTATTCCAAAGAAAGTATTCACAAACAAAAACAAGTTGAGCCTGAAAATATTGAAACACAAAGTGACATTACAAAAGAAATTACTGAATTTAATTCCAAGGTGTGGAATGAGAAAAAATCTCAGAGTTTATCATTAAAAGATTCAATAAAAATAGAAATTCCTAAAATTTTAGAACCATTCAAAAAAGATTTGAAATCTATGCATAATTTAGTAGACTAATAAAAAAATAGTTACTAATTTTTTGAAGTATTAACAAGATTGACAAAATACTTGTGTAATGAAATATCTGTGGTTAGTTCAGGATGAAATGCAGTAGCAATTACATTTCCTTTTTTAACTGCAACTATTCGTTCATTAAATTTGGATATAACTTCTATATCAGAACCAACATCTGAAATAGATGGTGCTCTGATAAAGACTCCATTAAATTTTGGAATATCAATAGAGGTCATAGAAATATTAGATTCGAAGGATTCTGGTTGTCGTCCAAAAGAATTTCTTTCTAATTTAATATCAAGAATACCTAAAAGAGGTTGATCAGTTTTTCCAACAACACGATCGTTAGCTGTTTTTGATAGCATAATCATACCAGCACAAATTCCAAGTACAGGCATTCCATTTTCAATTTTTTCTTTCAAGACCTTCATGGAACCATTTACCAAAGAAAGTTGTCCAATAGTAGTACTTTCACCACCAGGTATTATCAATCCATCTAGTTGAGAAATTTCTTCAGGTGTTTTTACATCAGTTACTTTTCCATCTATGCCCAATTCATTGAGGGCATCTCTAGTGGATAAGAGATTTTCTTGAACATCTCCTTGTATAGATAAAATTCCAACATTAAGACTCATGAAGAACCACCACGTTCTTGCATACGTAATTCTAGTGTATTTACATCTAATCCTAACATAGATTGCCTTTCATCAATCATTTTTTGGGCTTCTTTGACTTTATCGGATTCATTCCAAAAAGTAGTAGCCAAAACTATTGCTCTTGCTCTTTCTTTTGCGTCATCTGCATTAAAAATTCCAGAGCCAACAAAGATTCCATCACAACCAAGTGACATTAGATATGCCGCATCAGCAGGAGTTGCAATTCCTCCTGCTGCAAAATTGACAACCGGAAGTCTTCCAAGTTTTGCAGTTTGTTCAACAATATCATATGACACTTTGAATTCTCTTGCCATTCTCACTAAATCTTGATTATCTCCAGAATCATAAATTGCCTTAATTGTTCTTAATTCATCATTAACTTTTTTAATATGAGTAATAGCTTCTGCAACATTTCCAGTTCCAGGTTCACCTTTTGTTCTAATCATTGCAGCACCTTCTTCAATTCTTCTTAAAGCTTCAGCCAAGGATCTTGCACCATTTACAACTGGTGTTGTAAAATCCCATTTCCAAATATGATGAAGCTCATCAGCAGGAGTTAAAACTTCAGATTCATCAATCATATCTACATCAGTTTCCTGTAGAACTAGTGCTTCATTGACATGACCAATTCTACATTTTGCCATTACTGGAATTGTTACTGAATCCATAATGTCTTCAATAATTCTAATGCTTGCAGTTCGCGCAACTCCTCCCGCTTTTCTAACGTCAGATGGAAGTTTGTCTAAAACCATTACAGAAACTGCTCCAGCTTCTTCAGCAATTTGAGCCTGTTCTACTGTTGTAACATCCATTACAACACCATTCTTCAACATGTGAGCAAAACCTCGTTTAAGAACTGATGAACCACGTAAAATATCAATAGAATTTATTTTTTCAGAAACTATCCCTTTAGCGTCATGTCGTTCACCAGATAGTGGAAGCATATTCTAATTTTTACTAAAGCCTATTTGTACCTATTCACTAATTTCATTTATAATAAAATCAAATTCAGATTCAACCATAGTAATTATTGGAGGAACGAATTGTGCCGTAGCATTTTGTTCAGGCCAATGAATTAGATTGGTTATTCCATTAAGAGTAACTTTCATACTTGATTTCTGATATTCAGTTACATTTTCTAGAATTGGAAATGATTCTGATGGAATTGATATGAAACCAGTTTCTTTTATCAGTGCTTTTATTTTGTTAAGTTTTTTTTCATCTAATTTTGACCGAATATCAGGTTGAAGAATTCCTAGCTCAGTGACCGAGTATTTGAGATTACCATCATTCTTAATGTAAAGAATTTCAGTTTTTTGTGCCTCAACTCTTTCTGTAACACCATAAGAAATTTTCTTTAATTGGTGTTTGATATATTCAATTTCAATTGTATCAAAAGAATTGGCTGCAGAAATTGGAATTTCATTTTTTGTAAGTAATGGAACTGAAATTAAAAGTGCTACAATTACTGGAATGGCACCTAATGCATAATGAATTGGTTTTACCATGATTGCTGAACAATTACAAATTCATGTTAATCGCAAATAAATCTTGGTTAAAAATAACTTAAAATTCGAGTCTATTTCACTCTTGTTCGTGGGGTCGTAGCCTAGCCTGGTAGGGCGACAGTGTCTACGATTAGATCACCGCTAAGGGCTCCAGAGGTAAACTAAGCTAAACTGACTCACGGATGATGTAAGTTTGGAGCTGTAGTGACCCGTAGGTCGCCGGTTCGATTCCGGTCGGCCCCACGTTAAAAATTCTATTGATTATTTCTCAAAACGTTTAGTGCAGAACCAGCTTTGAACCATTCAATTTGAGATTTGTTGTATGAGTGGTTTAACAAAATTTCTTCTTTATGTCCATCATCATGTGAAATAATACATTTGACTTGTTTGTGTGGTTCTAAATCATTCAAGTCTACTAGACTAATTTTGTCATCTTCAAGAATCTTGTCGTAATCATCAGGATTGTCAAATGTCAGTGCTAAAATTCCTTGTTTTTTCAGATTAGTTTCATGTATTCTAGCTAGACTTTTGGTAATAACTGCGACACATCCCAAATATCTTGGAGTCATAGCAGCATGCTCTCGGCTACTTCCCTCGCCATAATTATTATCACCGATTATCACCCAGTTCATTTGTTTTTCTTTATACTGTCTTGCAATTTTTGAAAATGGTTCAAGTTGATTGTTAAGAATATTCTTACCTTGACCTACTTTATCATTAAATGCATTAACTGCTCCTAGAAGCAGATTATCGCTGAGGTTATCCAAGTGTCCTCGAAGTGATAACCATGCACCTGCAGGAGAGATGTGGTCTGTAGTACACTTGCCATGAGCCTTGACCATTATTGGAATTTCTTCAAAATCTTTTCCGTTCCATTTTGGAAAGGCTTCTAAACGTTGTAGTCTTTTACTGTTAGGATCAATTATGATCTCAACATTATCAGAATTTTTAGGAGGAGAAACAAAAATTCCCTCAGGTCTCATAAAACCTTCTTCAGGAACTTCAGGTGCGGGTTTGGGTGGTTCAAGTTTGAATTTTGTTCCATCAGCTGCAGTTAACTCATCTTTTAATGGATTAAAGGAAAGTTTTCCTCCTAATGCTAAAGCAATAATCATTTCAGGACTGCCAATGAAGTTTAGAGTATTTCTACGACCATCATTTCTTCCTGGAAAATTTCTGTTATATGATGTAACAATAGTGTTTTTTTGATCTTTGTCTAATTCAGGTCTATTCCATTGTCCGATACACGGACCACAAGCATTTGCTAAAACAGTTGCGCCAATCTCTTTAAGAGAATCCATTAGCCCATCTCTTTCAATAGTTCCCCGAATTTGTTCAGAACCAGGAGTAACTAACAATGGAATTTTAGCTTTGATTCCTTTTGCTTTAGCTTGTTCAGCCAAGCTTGCTGCTCTTGACATATCCTCATAAGATGAATTTGTGCAACTGCCAATTAATGCAACAGAAATTGGATCAACATAGTCATTAGATTTTACATCATCAGCGAGTTTAGAAATTGTTCTTGCCAAATCAGGAGTGTGAGGTCCAACAATATGAGGTTCTAATGTTGATAGATTGATTTCAATTACTTTGTCAAAGAATTTTTCAGGATTTGCTTCAACTTCAGAATCTGCAACAAGTGATTCTTTATTTTGATTTGCTAATTCAGCTATATCACCTCTGTTAGTGTATTTTAGATAAGTTTCCATTCTTTCATCATATGGAAAAATTGAACAGGTTGCACCAATTTCTGCCCCCATATTGGTAATTGTAGCTTTGCCAGTACAACTGATAGATTTTGTTCCAGGTCCAAAGTATTCAATTATTGAATTAGTACCTCCAGAAACTGTTAATTCCTTGGCAACTTTCAGTATGATATCTTTAGGGGCTGTCCATCCATTTAATTTTCCAGTTAGTTTAATTCCAATTAGTTTAGGGTAGAGTAATTCCCAAGGCATGTCTGCCATAGTTTCAGCTGCATCTAATCCACCGACTCCAATAGCAATCATTCCAAGACCACCAGCATTTGGAGTATGAGAATCTGTACCAATCATCAAACCACCAGGAAATGCATAATTTTCAAGAACTACTTGATGAATTATTCCAGCACCAGGTTTCCAAAAACCACATCCAAATTTTGCAGCAGTAGATTCTAAGAATTTGAAAACTTCACTATTTTCATCAAGGGCAACTTTCATGTCAACATCACCTTGAACTTCAGCTCTAATGAGATGATCACAATGTATAGTTGTTGGCAAAGATGTTTGTTCAAGTCCAGCTTGCATAAATTGAAGCATTACCATTTGTCCTGTAACATCTTGTAATGCAACCCTATCAGGTTTTAGAAAAACATAATCTTTTCCACCAGTAAAACTTTTGTCATCAATTTCATTAAGATGGCCTGATAAAATTTTCTCAGTAAGTGAAAGTGGTCTTCCAACTATGTTTCTATATTTTGCAATGTTTTCTTTTAATTTTAGATAAACACACAAAACATGTTCAGAAGTAGTATTGATTTCCATATTATGCAATTAATTTATCCTGAATTTAATTTTTACAATTTAGTGATTAGGAAATTAATCCTGTAGGCATGTCAATTCTTAACAATTATAAGCGAAAAGTATCTTTCTTAATGAATATTGGGGAGTTGTAAATTTTCTAAGTTGAGGTGTAAATATGGTCAATAAAGGGTTTCCAAAATTTGGTATGTCACAAGCAGGAGCATTTGTTGCTGCTCTAAAAAATTACAATTTACCTGATTTCATTTTAGTATTGATTGCAAAAGAATGCAAATCAGATCTTCTTGAAAGAGGCAGAATTGATGATAGATTACAAAGCATGAATGATGAGGCTTTGGAATTGCTACATAGAGTTTTTGTTGGTTGTAAAGAAGATGATGCAGGAAGATACGCACAGTATAGATTCTATGCATATGTTTCAAGCATGTATCACAAATGTGAAGTTCTAGTTAATGAAACAATACCTGGCGCAACAGGTAAAAATCACAAAATTCCTGTTGCAGTAAAAAATAATGGAATGTATATTGCAGTTGCATATAACAAAGCAATTGGGAATCCTGTTAACAAAAAAGAAACCACTAGATTTTATGAAATGGTAGATGATATTAAGAAAGGGGAACATGGGACAATGTTAACTGACGCAATTTATGGTTCTTCAGTAGGTTTTAGGGGTGATGGGTTAGTAGAACTTGAAAACTTGAGTAAATCAAGAACGAATGATCTTGAAAATAAATTGGATTTCAAAATAGCAAATTTTGAAAACAATATCTATTCTGTTACAAAGTGTTAGTTTGAAAGGTTATTTTTTAGGTTTAGTTCTGAAGTGTCCATTGTTAGAAACATAGGCTTACTATCAGTTTTTTGAAAATCTTCGCCATATTGTTCAAATTCTAATTGTTCGAAGAGATGCTTTGTCCAAATGTCATGAACTTCTTGAATGAATTTTTTGTGGTTAGAAATTCGTAATAATTCATGAAGTAATTCATGAGATACAGTAGTACAATTTTTTTCTGCAAGAAATAATATATCATTTGATTCTTTAAAGGGTTGCCAACATATCATTCCAAAATTTTCAGCATGATATCCTTCACAACCAGCACAATCAGTCCAGAATGGTCTGAAATGAGTTAGATAGAAATGGTAAATGTCTTTTCCTCTTTGTTCATGATCTTGTAAAAGAGTGTGTGTATCAAGTCTCTGAAAAAAACTTCTAGGTTTTGTAATCATTTCATCGCATTGAATTTCATAATCTTTTCCAAATTTTTCTTTTATCCATACCTTGTAAAACTGGCTCATTTTTTGAACATATTCATATTCAAACTGTCGTTTTTCACGATCTTCTTCTTTTACAACGAAAATAAAATGTAAAATCATAATAAGAAAAAGGAGAGGTTTATGTCTGGCCTTCAATACCCATTAAGGTGAGAGTTGAACGAATCTTTTCGATTTTTCTAATCTTCCAAGTAATGGTTTCTCTGAGTTTTTCCACAGTTTCTGACTCAATCTTGGCCAAAATATCGTATGCACCAAAAGTTCCATGAACTTCTTTAACACCATCTAAACCCTTTAGTTGCTGAATTATAGCTTCTTCTGAACCTAGTTCACAGTTTATTAAAACATAAGCTGTTGCCATGAATTAGCAAAACAATTCGACTATATCAATAAACCGATTATGTTCAGTTTTGTGAAATCTTTAAGATTGCATCCCAAATTTGCTTTGGTACAGGCATTACAGACAATCTTGAAATTCTGACAAGTTCCCAATCTTTGAATTTTTTTTCTTTTTTTATTTCATCAAGTGTCACTGCACGTTTCAATGTTTTTTTGTATTTGACATCTACAACAACAAAACGTTCATTGTCTTCTTTAGGATTTGGATATGGTTTTGAAGTAATTTGCATTATCCCTACAGCTTGTCTTTCATCACCTGTATGATAAAATAAAACAAGATCACTAGGTTTCATTTCTCTCATATGCTTTAACGCAAGATTATTGTGAACACCATCCCAAACTGTTGTTTTTTCTTTTTTTAGTTGTTCAAAATTATAGCCTCTTGGTCCACTAGGTTCTTGTTTTGCCAACCAATAATTTACCATTTCAGTTTTCTGTATCACTGATGGATGTTTTATGGTTTTTCAATTTTTGGAAAATAAAATTGTTCCCCGGTTCTGACTCGCACAATCTCATCGGTATTTTAGCCAAAACCTCCTTGGGTTCTGAAACCGGGGTTGCCCTCAATGTGCCATGCCTGGGTGAATTAGAAATCATTGGTATCATTACGATCGACATCATCCCAATCCGTCTGCATGGTTGCTCTAGGGCATACAACAATCCACCAAGTCAAATATTAACTATGTAGCTTTACTTCAAAGGAAACTATTGACTCTCTAAGCTTAAAGTTTTCTTTAGTGGATTCACTAATTTCACCAATGATTCCAATAATTTTTCCATTTACAGTAATGTTTGCAACGTGACCTTTTTCAAAAGTTGTATGAGTAGTGGTTTTAGTTTCACAGGTTTTTCCAAATATTGATTGAATGACAGATTGTAAAATAGATTTTATCTCGCTAAAGTTAGCATTTTTGTGAGAACTTACCGCACAGAGATGAGTTTCTTCAGTTACAGAACTTGTTTTATTAAAAATAGTTCCTATCTCAAATAATTTTTGAGGATATGATTCATGAATATTTTTTGCCAGACTATCAATTAATCCTGGAAGTAGTGAATCTCTAAGAATAGTATGTTCAAGACTTTTAGAATCTAAAACTGAGATAATTTTTGATGAATCTCTTTTTGTATTATCATAAAGAATTCGTTTGCTTGTTAAGCTAGAATTTAGGGCTTCCATGTAGCCTAATCCAGTCATTATAGAAGAAAGTGATTGTAAACTAATTGAGTTGGGATGTTTTTGGCCAAGTGTTTGAGAAGGTGACAATATAGGTTCAAGATTCTGAATTCCATATCCTAAAGCAACTTCTTCTACCAAATCCATGGGTCCAAAAATATCAAATCTATATGCAGGAATTGTACAAATGATGTTCTTCCCTTTAGTTGATGCATCTAACCTAGATTTTTTCAATGATGAAATAATCTTTGAATTATTAAGATTCAAACCAAGGGTTTGATTAATCAAGAAAGGGCTTACAGACATTTTCTTTTGTTCAAGTTTTGGTGAAGAGTTTTTTGCTCCAGAAATTTGAACAGATTCTAAAGTAAAACCTGCACTTTGTAAAATAGTTGCAACAACTGAAAGCATATCTTCAGCATCTTCTTTATTGATTCCAGTTACCTCAACAAATAGATTTTTTGTTTTAGTTGTAACAATAGTTACTGCTGCGTTAATTATTGGAGGAAAAGAGACAGTATTTTGTTTTGCATCTAAAATTAGAGGCACTTGTAAGGAATTTCCAAGTATAGAACCATAATCTTTTCCCACATCAGTGTTTTTGAGAATTTCAGAAATTGAAAGTTCTTTTTTAGAGTTTAATGGAATAAATTTAAAATTTCTATTAGCGGTTTTGTAAATTAAAGGAAAAGTGATCTTATCTAAGTCATGAATTCCTATAGATGATTTCTTTCTCTTTCTTCCTATTCCAAAATGAAGATCTTCTTGCAAGGTCATAAACTGTTTAATTGTTTTATCATCAATTTTTCCATTTTTTGCAACAATTCCAGTAACAAAAGGACGGACTTTTGATACTTCAGATTTTACAGAGATAGCATACTTTTTTGATTTTTTGATATTCAGTTTAATTGATCCAGTTTTGGTTCGAAGTAATCCTTGCAATCCAAGCGCAATTCCAAAATCAGTTGAATAATCAGGCCTATTTGGGCTGTATTCAATTCTAATTAGGTCTTTGTTTTCAGATTCAATATCTAATCCAAGAAATGGTAAGGAATCAGAAATTTGCTTTTTTGTAACTTTACCAACTAATTTTTGAAGGCGTATATAGGATAGTTCAACTACTGGCATTTTCTAGCACTCCTTAACCAACTCAAGTTGTTATTGTAAAACTCTCTCACATCATCAAGACCATACTTTAGCATTGCAATTCTTTCAATACCTCCTCCCCATGCCAAAACAGGTTTAGTAATCCCAAGAGGTTTAGTTACTTCCGGTCTGAAAATTCCCATTCCAAATAGTTCTACCCATTTTCCTAGTCGTTCATTATACACCATAGTTTGTAGTGAAGGTTCTGTGTATGGAAAAAATGTTGGCCAAAATTTTATTTTTGTAATTCCGATTCGTTTATAGAATTCTCTTTGAATTCCCATTAAATTTCTGAGATTAGCATCTTTTCCAACAACGACTCCTTCAATTTGATGAAACTCTACAAGATGTTTGTAACTAACTTTTTCATTTCTAAATACACGTCCTAATGAAAAAATTCTAGCTTCATCAAGTTTGTTTTCAGCTAGATGTTTAATTGTAACACAAGTAGTGTGGGTTCTTAGAACCATTTTTCTTGCTTCATGGATATCCCAATAATATCTCCAATTCTTCTTGTGAGATTCAGAAACTTTTCTAATTTGTTCTGGAGTTGCAATTTTTTTGGCAGAGATACCGTCTAGATAAAATGTATCCTGTAATTCTCTTGCAGGATGATCTTGT
The DNA here is from genome assembly GCA_950073955.1 of uncultured archaeon. Classification (GTDB taxonomy): domain Archaea; phylum Thermoproteota; class Nitrososphaeria; order Nitrososphaerales; family Nitrosopumilaceae; genus Nitrosopumilus. The sequence goes on from CATMRH010000011.1 coordinate 16,653, forward strand.
GGAGTAAATAGAGCATCAAAGTTCCAAAAGCTTGACTGAGTCACATTTCCATTGATTTCTGAAAATCCTAATGTAACGAAAATTTCACGAATTTCATCAATAGTGTCTTTTAATGGATGAGTTCTTGCAACAAAAACTTCAGGTACTTTAGATTCAACATCAATTGCACCACTTGAATGAGATAAATCACCTAAATTGATTTTTTTACCTTCAACAGTTAATGAAATTTTTTTGATGATTAATGATGAATCGACAATAAAATCAGGACGTTTTTTAAGCGATACTATTGCAAAAAGAGAATCTTCAGATACTTTAATTTCATTAGTTTTATTTTTTTCAAGAGTTTTATGAGATAGGAGAAATTTTTCTTCTAATGATTCTTGATGATCTTTATTCAAAGAAAGTTCCGTTGATTTTTCATTTTTGGTAATGGAAATCCAATTATTCTTTTTTGCATATGCTATAGCTGCATTAAAATCTAAACCTAAAATAGGTTTTAACTTATCAAAAGTTGTATTTCCTTTTTCAATTTCATTTACTAATCTTCTTTCCGGTAAACCATTTTCAATTGCTTCATAACCTTTCTCTCCGAAATGATAATGAATATCGGTTGATTCTTTCACATGTGCAAAGTTTTTCAATTTTAACCATTCAATGCCTCTTCTAACTTGATCAGATTGTAAACCAGTTTTTTTTTCGATTTCAGATATTGTTAGAATTTGATCAGGCTGCAAAGAATGAATGATTTTTTTTTCAATATCATGAAAAACTTGTGACAACATCAGAAAGATCGAAAAAGACTTTTTAAACCTTAACCTAAGTCAGATTGAATGTCAGCTGATGACTTTATTGTAACTCCTTGGCATGTTGAAGGAGATATTGATTATGATAAATTAATCAAAAGGTTTGGTACTGAGAAGATTTCTTCAGAATTGCAAGAGAGGATCAAGAAAGTGACAGGTGAAGACCATTTCATGCTTAGAAGAGGTATTTTCTTCTCTCATAGAGAAATGAACAGAATTCTTGATGATTATGAAAAGGGTAACAAATTCTTTCTATATACTGGAAGAGGCCCTTCGGGTCATACTCATATTGGACACTTGGTACCGTGGGTTTTTGCAAAATGGTTACAAGAAAAGTTTGATGTTAACATGTATTTTCAATTAACAGATGATGAAAAATTTTATTCAAAACCTAACTTAACATTAGAAGAAACTGGAAAATTTGCATATGAGAACGCGCTAGACTTTATTGCATTAGGTTTCAAACCAGAAAAAACAAAAATTATCATCAACACAAAAAATATTCAAACTCTCTATCCAATTGCAGCTCAAGTCGCAAAGAAAATTAACTTTTCAAATACAAAAGCAACATTTGGGTTTACAAATGAAACAAATATTGGTATGATTTTTTATACATCATTACAATCTGCACCGTGTTTTATTGAAGACAAACCAGTTTTAATTCCATTAGGGGTAGACCAAGATCCTCACTTTAGACTAACAAGAGATATTGCGCCAAAAATTGGAAAACCAAAACCTGCATTAATTCACAACATAATGATTCCAGGCTTGGAAGGACCAGGTGGAAAGATGTCAGCTTCTAATGAAAACAGTACAGTCTATACAACTGATGCGCCAGATGTAGTAAAAAAGAAAATTAACAAATATGCATTTTCAGGTGGACAACCAGACATTGAACAACATAGAAAACTTGGAGGAAATCCAGACATCGATGTATCATATCAATATCTTAGAATATTTTTTGAACCAGATGACAACAAGTTAAAGTCAATTTATGAAGATTACAAATCTGGGAAATTACTTACAGGAGAACTAAAAGCAATTTTAATTGAAAAAATTAACGATTTTCTTGCCATTCATCAGGAAAAAAGAGAAAAGGCAAAAGACCAGATAGACCAATTTCTTTTTGAGGATAAATGAAAATCAGTATTGCCTGTGACAGCAAATATGAGGCTCTAAAATTTGCTAGTTTAATATTCGTAAAGGATGGTAAAGAAACATACATCACATCAATCCTAAATGTGATTGAAAATGAATTGGTGATTTCATTGAAGGACAAATCTGCTCACAGTATTGTTCTAAAGGATAAAGTAAATGTTGAGAAATTTGCGGATTTTATTCAATCAGTAATTGACAAACAACACAATCTAGTTTCCACTAAAATTCTAGAACATAATATAGAAATTGTGAAAGAATAAATTTATAGAGTAAAGAAAGCATATGTTGTTACAATTACAACCATAGCTACTAGAGAAATTGTTAATGCCTTAGAGTCGCCATCCATAATTCGATTTCAAAATTATTATTATTAAAGTGTTAATAAATTTTCAAGGATGATTTTAAAGATCATCTAGGAAAATGTCTACTCGTTTTTGACTTTGGTCTTGATCTGTCTTCTGTTCGTTTTGAAATAGGTTCTCTAATTTGATTACAATTAAAGCAAAATACCTTTAATTCTTCTCTAGCAAGATCTGGTGCTGAAATATATTTTCCCCATGAGGCAGAATCGCCACCACGGCCAGAATTATCAGAAGTGACATTTTCAGAAATTGGACTTATTCCCAATGCTCTTTCATCCTTGAAACCACAATTAGAACAGATTTTTCCACCTAAAATTTCATATAATTTTTCTTTGATAGTTTCATAAAATTTGGTTGAACCATTTGCAAAGAAACTCTCTTGTTTTCTCAAAAATTTATCACTTCGTGGCTTGCTAGATCTAGAATTATCTCCACGAGATTCTCGTCTAGATGAAGATCTTGGACCTCTATCATCTCTGGAATATCTTGAACCTCTATCATCTCTGGAATATCTATCACTTCCTGAATCTTGTGGTTTGTTTTGTCTGAAACAATCACTGCAGTATACTGGTTTATCGGTTCTTGGAACAAATGGAACTTGACATTCAGTGCCACAATCAGCACAAGTTACAGTTGTAGATTCTCTGGGTCTATCATCTCTGGAATATCTTGAACCTCTATCATCTCTGGAATATCTTGAACCTCTATCATCTCTGGAATATCTTGAACCTCTATCATCTCTGGAATATCTATCACTTCCTGAATCTTGTGGTTTGT
>CATMRH010000012.1 GCA_950073955.1 uncultured archaeon
TCATGGTCAAATCTAAAAGATGATGGATATAATCTTGAAATATTATTCCTAAGTACACATACAGGACCTCATCTTGATGCACCATTTCATTTTGTTAAAAATGGAATGAAAATTCACTAAATTCCTCTTAATAGACTTCTAGGAAAAGCAATTTTGATCAAATTAGAAAAAACTAAGAATACTAAAATTTCAAAAACAGATATTACTTTATTTGAAAAAAAGAATGGAAAAATTACTAATAATTCATCGATATTTTTCTATACTGGATGGCAAAAAAATCTGAAAAAAGATAACTATTTCACAGAAAATCCTGGATTAGATATTTCAGCTGCAAAATATCTTTCATCAAAGAATATCAATCTTGTTGGAATAGATTCTCCAAGTATAGATCTTGGAAAAGATGAATCATTTAGTGTTCATCACATTTTGTCAAAAAACAATATTTTGATTGTAGAGAATTTAGCAAACTTGAACAAAATTTCATCAAAGGAGTTTAATTTTACTATTCTCCCACTAAAGCTTAAAAATGCTACAGGTTCCCCTGTAAGAGCAATAGTATCATAATTTACTCACATACAATTCCGTAATGCTAAAAATATAGAAAATATAAACATCTTACATGAGTAAACCTGGAAATATTTGGAGAAAGGTTCATGGTAAAATAACAAAAAAACCAACTAATTTCTCTTGGCTAATTGAGGAAAAATTAGCTGGTTCTGGAATGCCAACAAGTTCAGATGAATTTGATTGGGTTCTAAACCAAGGAGTAAAATCAATTGTAACTATGACTGAGAATGCTCTACCAGATAACTGGGTAAAAGATATTGATTATCTACATGTACCAACTACTGATCTTAGCGCTCCTGATATGGATAAAATAGATTTAGCAGTAGATTTTATCCATGAACAAATCAAAAACGATCAAGCTGTAATGGTTCATTGTGCTGCTGGAATGGGAAGAGCAGGAACAATTCTTGCATGCTACTTTGTAAAATACAAAAAATTTTCAACAGATGAAGCAATTAAAAAAATTAGAGATGAAAGACCTGGCTCTATTCAATCTGAAATACAAGAGCTAGCTATAGGTTTTTACGAAAAACATGTAAGAAATTAGTTAGACAAATTCTGAAACCAGTTTTCCATCAACAACCTTAATCTTCAAAGTCTTGTTATCTCGAAAGATCAAAGTTAATCCGCCTTCCGAATCAGGATCTTCTATCTTTACAATTTCTACCATTCTGATTTGATCATATTTTCCCATTCATATTCACCTATTCTGGAATTGATATAGTATCAATTTTTCCATCAATTACTTTTATGAACAAAAATCTGTTATCTTTAATAATAAAGGTAATTCCGCCTTCCTTATCAGGTTCTTCCACTTCAAGTATTGGTTGTCCTAACAGACCATCGTATTTTGCCATGTTAATTCAATTAAAAAGTTCCTTATATCCTAATTGATTATAATCTCAATCACGCTAGAATTATTTTTGATACTTCCTGGTTCTGTATAGTCATGCTTTTGCCATGATGCAAATACTTCAGCCCCAATCTTGTGTTTACCTTTTCCCAAATCTGATGCTTTGAATACAAATTTTTCATTAAAGTCAAATAATTCCTGTCTTACCTCTTCTTCTGAAAGTCTGATAAATGGCTCAAAGTTTTTGGCTACCTGAACCCAGACTCTTTTGTCTTTATTTGGATTGACCAGTTTTGGATTTCTTGTCCAAAAAATTGATGCTTTTCTGTAGGTTTTAACAGTTCTACCTAATTCCTTCTTTCTGAATACCCCTGACGTCAATTTTACACCGTATTTCATTTTGAATCCAACATCATTGTTGTTGTACGCTTTTGTCCAATTTGTCTCATTGAACGTATCTCTAATGTCCCCTTCAACTAAAAACTGGACGTCAATCTCAATATTATCATCATATGAGTACTCATCCTTGGATTTTACCAATTTAATCTCTGAAATCTTACTTTCTGTCATTCTAATCGTTCATAATGATTTATATCCACAATAAGTTCTTTTTCCGAATACATGAACGCTCAAGTGATCAGTTTAGAACCTAAGGAAGTCAGCATTTCAATAACAGATACTGATATAGGAATTTTATACATTATTCAAGATGAGCTTCTAAAGGAATCAAATATTGATTTTGCAGGTGTTATCATTAAGCACCCACTTACCAATGAAATCTGGATGAAAATCACTTCTAAAACAAAACCACTAGGAGAGATGAAAAAAGCTGCAGATTCAGCAATAAAAATGGCAGAAGAGTTCAAACAATTATTTAATTCTAAAATTAAGGTAAATTAGATTGAAATTTTGCCCCAAATGTGAGGTCAAATTAAAAAAAAGTGATTCAGGACTTGAATGTTCCAAGTGTGGTTATACTGAAGGACAAGAAGCAAAACTAACAAAAAAAACTAATAAACAAGAACCAGATAATTCCCTTCTTGCTTTTGAAGGAAATGAAGGAGAAGAATCATATTCAACAATCAAAATGGACTGTGCAAAATGTGGACATGATGAAGCAGTTTGGTGGATGTTTCAAACTAGAAGTGCAGATGAACCTACAACTAGATTTTATCGTTGTCAGAAATGTAAATACACCTGGCGTGATTACTCATAACGTTTAACTGGAACTTAAAGTCAAGAATGTTGATTTGACTTTTGCAGCAAAAACAAGTGGTTCAGATGATCTAAAAGCAATAATCTCTGCAATATCTACACTTGTTGAAGAAGCTACTTTTGTTGCAACAGCAGAAGGAATTACTTTTAGAGGAATGGATCCATCACATGTTGCTCTTATTGATATATCATGGCCTAATTCTGCATTTGAAAAATATGAGTGTGACAGTGATATTAAATTTGGAGTAAGAATAGATGAATTTTCAAAACTTATCAAAAGAGCAGATAAAAAAGATAGTATAGAGATTAGTATTTCTGATCAAAATATGTTACTTGTAACAGTTGGAAAAAATAAAAAATACAAAATGCGTTTAATTGAAAGTTCTGCAACCGATACTCCACTACCAAAAATTCCCTATGCTTCAAAAATTACTTTGTCTTCTTCAAAGTTTGACAAAATTCTTGGTGATGTACAGGTTGTATCTGATTATCTAACAATTGATACATCTGATTCAAAAGCAGATTTTTCAGGTAAAGGTGACTCTGGTGAAGTTGTAATTGATCTTGATAAAGATGATGAAGACATTGAAGAAATTTCTTCAAAAGAAGATAGTACTGGAACTTACAGTCTTGAATATCTTAATCCAGTGATAAAAGCTGTAGGAAATACTGCAGGCTTGATTACATGTGAGTTTTCAAGCGCAAAACCCCTTAGAATTGAATTCAAAGTCGCAAATATTGGAAGAATTCACTTTTACTTGGCTCCACGCGTGGAAAGTTAAAGCATTTAAAGATTAACTAATTCAGGTATTTTGAAATGAGACTCGTTATAAAATATGGTGGAACATCAATTTCTACTGCAAAAGATATTCAAGCTGTAGCTAAACACATTAACACATTATCAAAAAAATATCAGATTCTAGTTGTTTGTTCTGCAACAAGTAAAACTACTGATGATCTTATAGAAATATCTGAGTCTATAAAGAAAGAAAACAAATCAAAAGCTGAACGACTTGCATCAAAAATTATCAATAGACATAAACAATTAGCAAAACAAACAATCAAAAAATCTGATGTACGAAAGAAATTGCTAGAAAAATTAGATCAAGACTTTACAGAACTTCTTGCATTAATTGATGGAATGGTATTACTAGGTGAAGTTACACCCAGATCAATGGATTATCTAATTTCACTTGGTGAAAGATTGTCAATAAAATTAGTTTCATCAGCAATTAATGATTCAGGTAAAAAATCAATTCCTCTTACTGGCAAAGAAGTAGGAATTGTAACTGATTCTAAGTTTGGTGAATCTAAACCACTTTTGGATACAACTAGACTGAGAGTATCAAAGACAGTGGATACTTTGTTCTTACAGAAAACAATCCCTGTTGTAGGGGGATTTGCAGGTGCAGATCAACATGGACATGTAACTACATTTGGCAGAGGAGGCTCTGATTATTCTGCAACAATTATTGGTTCTTGTATTAAAGCAGACGAGATTTGGTTGATGAGCGATGTAGATGGACTTATGACAGCAGATCCAAAAATTGTCAAAAATGCAAAATTACTCAAAGAAGTATCATACGTAGAAGCAATTGAGATGGCTCTGTTTGGTGCAAAGCAGATACATCCACGAACATTTGAGCCTCTACTCACAAAGAAAATCCCAATGAAAATTAGGAATTCCTTCAATATAAAAAATGAAGGAACTATAGTAACTACATCTACTTCTTTATCCGCTAAAAATACCGTAAAATGTGTAAGTAATGTTCAAAATAATGGGTTAATCGACATTCGAGGTGGTAGTATGGTTGGAACCCCAGGAACTGCAGCAAAAATATTTACAACACTGGCAAAAGCTGAAATCAATGTAATGATGATCTCCCAAAATCCTTCGGAATCAAGTATTACAATTGTAGTAAAGAATACTGATCTTGACAAAGCAGTCAGTACATTAGAAATAGAACTATTAGGAAAAATTATCAAAAAATTAGAAGTCACTACAGATGTATCTATTATTGCATTAATTGGTTCAGGTATGCGAGGAACTGTTGGTGTTGCTTCAAAAGTTTTTGGAGCAATTGAGAAAAACAAAGTTAACGTATCTATGATTACTCAAGGTTCATCTGAGCTTAATCTTGCATTTGTTGTAAAAAATTCTGATACGAATACAGCAGTACGTGCTCTACATGATGCGTTTGCACTTGATAAAATTCATTAAGAAAAAATCATTTAAGGGAATATACTAATCAGATTCATTGAACAAGTTAATTGCTATTTTGATTATTGGGATTTTTGTAGCTAGTATTATTTCTGTTTCTTCAATATCTGATCAATTTGTTGATGCAGGTTCTAGAAAAAAAATTCACTTTACTCAAACCATCACATCCTCTGAAGATCCAGGGCAAGGACATCAAAATCATCAATTGGCACTAATTCTATCACCAAACGAAGGAACTCTTTATGACGGTTCTATGACATTTACCTCAAGTGAGCCTGTTGAGATAGTTGTTTTACACGAAATTAACTCTCAAGAGGCAAAAGGCCAACCTACCTGGACTGTTGATGGAAATACTGTTTATGGCTTATCCCTGATTGATTTAGAGGAAAAATCAGGTTCTTTTGAGTTTACAGGAGCTGCACTTGCATTACATTCTTCTAATTCAAAAGAATTCACAGTAACTGTAAGTGTTGATGGTTGGATACGAGGACAACCTGTTGAAGTTATAATGCAAAAAATTGAATTTGAAAAAGAAGACCCATCATTGTTACTTTCGAGAACAAATGTTCCAGCTACAATCCCAATGCACAAAGGAATCTATGAAGGAAATCAAATTCTTTACATTATAACTGATGGCAGTGATGAGGATTATGCAAAAATTCTCTCCGAAAAACAAGGATGGAATGTTGAACTTGCTCCAGCTATTGCAGGTGTGCCAGAAGATGCTCTTCAAAAGTTATTTATTTTTAAAAATGGGATTAAAGGTGATGGAATTTATGGATTTCAAGATGAAGTATTTTCTAGTACTCCATCACAAGAATCAGAATACAGTGCACTAAATTCTATAATTGAAGTTACATGGAAAATAGGCCAAAAAGAAAAAATATTTGAATCTGTAGCTGATGTAATTACTGCTGAAGAAGGTGGCAGAATTGAATTTAATGAAACAGGAATTGTTCTTAACACTCCTCAAATTATCTGGCCTGATGGACAGATGATGGTACGTTCTGACAAAGAAATTACAGATGAAATGCCATATGGTGGAGGTCAGATAATTGAAATTAATGAGGAAGAATTGAATGTAACCTTTGTAGCTCATAGAGGTTGGGGACCTAATGGAATAACCATTTACTATATTGTTACTGATGCTACTCCTTCAGGACCTGCAGAAACAATGGGGGTTGTCTCATCTCCTACTTCTGCAAATCTATTAACTCATTATGGAGCAGTTGATCTTTTCCAATTTAAAAATGGAATTAAAGGCTCTGGCCCACTAGGATTCCAACCAGGAATTGCTGGTGCAGCTCTTGGTGATACAAATTACAGCCCAATGTGGCGAATTTATCTAGTTGAATGGAATGATGCAGAATCAGCAAGAATTCTAGAAACAAAATCAGATATTGACTCATTTCGTGCCGATGACTTGATATCTGTAAGCATTGCACGACCAACCAATGCTGATCATATAGTTAATTGTCCGTTCATCGATCCATTCCAATAAAAATTTTCCTAAACGGATAAATTACTTGACAAAAGATTTGTTGTAAAATTGACTGGTAAACTCTACATTGTTGGTGTTGGTCCTGGTAACCATGACCACATGACATTTCGAGCAAAAGAAGTAATTGTTAAAAGTGATACAATTGTTGGATATGAAACTTATGTGAATTTAGTTCAAGATCTAATTGAAGGTAAAACAGTTTATCGTTATGCAATGACACAAGAAGTTGAAAGAGCTCATCAATGCATTGATCTTGCAAAATCAGGAAAAATTGTTTCACTTGTATCAAGTGGGGATCCTGGAATTTATGGAATGGCTGGTCTAATTTATGAAACACTTGCTGAATCTGGTTGGAATCCTAAAGATGGCCTCCAAGTTGAGATCGTTCCAGGTGTGTCAGCACTAAATTCTTGTGCATCAATAGTTGGTTCACCATTGATGACTGATTTTGCAGTTGTTAGTATGAGTGATCTGTTAGTTCCATGGGAAATTATTCAAAAAAGAGTTGAAGCTGCAGCGCAAGGTGATTTTGTAATTGTTATTTATAATCCAGCTAGTAAGAAAAGAATTCATCAATTACAAGACACTAGAAAAATTCTTCTAAAATATCGAAAGCCAACAACTCCTGTAGCAATTATTAAAGGAGCATTTAGAAAATCTGAAACAATTGTTATGACTGATTTAGAAAATTTACCCAATCATTCAGACAAATTAGGCATGATTACTACAGTAATTATCGGAAATTCGTCTACATATACTTACAAAGATTTGATGATAAATCCAAGAGGATACAAATCAAAATATAATTTAGAAGAACAGACCAATCCAGATCTCAAAGTCTAACAGCTTTTCTTTATTGTATCATATAGTTCTTCACTAAGATTTAGCTTTTCTCTAATTGGAGAAATTATTTTTATCAAATAATTTCCAACAGTTTGTTTCAAATCTCCTGGATGTAATTTCTTTTCAGCAAAGTCTGTTTCTAATTGATTATAATCTGTATATGATATATTACCACCAAATTTTTCAGGCCTTTCAACATTCATTTCATTGAACTCATGAAAGATTATTGATTCTGCAATACCTAGTAATGGACTATTTTCAACAACTCCTTCTTCACACCACGCTTTACTGATCTTCTTCCTTATCTCATCATCTGTATTATGAATAAATATACCTGAATTTGGATCTGATTTACTCATTTTAGTTAGCTCTCCACCAAATTTTGAATCCCCTGATTCTTTTAAACCTGGCAAAAGTTTATGATGAATTGATACAGGAACTTTCCATTTCATTTTTGGGAAAATCTCTCTTACCAACATGTGAATCTTTCTTTGATCCATTCCAGCATGAGCAATATCTACATCCAAATAATGAATATCAACTGCTTGCATTGCAGGATAAAGTAATTTTGCTACATCAATTTCTTCTTCGTTTTCAGAACGACCCATAATTGTTAGAGTTCTCTTGGTTCTAGCAAGTGACATATGTTTTGTAAATTTGATAAGATCTATCCAATATTCTGTATTTTTTTCATACAATTTTGAACCCAAAACAATTTCTGCATCAGGACAAACTAGTTTGAAAGCATCTGCATAATATTTTGAGACTTTTGTAATAACATCCCAGTCTCCTCCTAGTTTATCATTAATCAGAGTGTGCCAATCTGCAAGAAATACAGTACAATTTACTCCAGCCTTCACAAAATCATTAATTTTGTAACCAGCTGTTAACAGACTACCAAGATGCAAAAAGCCAGAAATTTCTAAACCAATGTAATGTTTTGGTGAAGAATTTGTCTTGAATAATTCAACTAATTCATCACGTGTTACGACTTCAGTCCCATATCTTTCAATCAAATCTACTTTTTCTAAAATATCCAAATCAAAACAACTTTTGAGATCTAAGCCTATAAAGTTATTCTAAACAATTCTAAATTTTTACTTACACTTTTTCTTGTGTTTCCTTAAATCATCTTGGGAATTAAATTCAGCTCCACAATTCCTGCATATCTCTTTTTTCTTACTGTGTGCTTTTTCCTGATGTTTCTTTAGTCTTTCAGGATCTGATAGAACTGTACCACATTTTTTGCATTTTAATTCATTTTTACTTGATCCAAATAATCCCATACCAAAAGTATTTCTATATACTAGAAAAAATAGTTTTTACGTAATATTCATACAAAATACTTGATCGCTCTATAATTCTGACTCATCCAAGCTTTTTCTAGGTTTAATGCTGAGATAAAATGCATGAGTACTAATGATAAAACCTGCAAGAAATATTTTAGTTGCAAAAATTAAATTCCACGGTCTGTCTGGATCTGGATAAGCAATTGACAATCTATCAATATCTGGAACTACTCCATCAATAATTCCTGCAGTAATCTGTGCATTCAACACTGTAAAATTGTATAATACTTCATAAAGTGCAATAATTGAAAATCCCAGTAACATTAACTGAAGTAATGCCATTTTTGCACCAACAATTTTGTTTCCAGCAGTTCTTCTCCAACCAATTCTAGTAACACAATACCATCCAATTATTGTAGAAAAAAATATCCAAGTTGTTACTCTTGCAAAATTTTCAAAAGGAATAGTTGTATTGTGAATTGCTTCTCCCATTACATAAGTCCCATTTTCCATCCATTCTATCATTGTTACATATACACCAAAAACTAAAGATGATGCCATGATGAATCCACAAATATAGAAAATGTACAGGTAAACCTTGTAACCTGTATCAGTTTTTTCAAGATGACGTGGTTTCATAATGCGTTTGCCTGATTTTGAAATATAAAAATTCATGCATGCCGATGAGATTTATAGACTAGTTATAAACAAAATTACTATTGAAAATTGCAATTAACATTCCTATAGTGGGTAAAGAAGAGATCTCTGTAGTTACTTCTATACTTAGAAATGGTGCTTTAACCTCATCTGCTAACCAAGGAGGCAAACATGTCCAAGCTTTTGAAAAATCCATAACCTCTTTTGTAAAATCAAAATATGCTATTGCAGTTAATTCTGGCACTGCCGCTTTACAATCTGCTCTTTATGCATTAGATATCAAAAAAGGTGACGAAGTTCTAGTCCCATCATTTACTTTTGTTGCCACAGCAAATGCCATTGTTTCAACAGGAGCAAAACCCATTTTTGTTGATATTCTAAAAGAAAACTACACTATAGATCCAGATGATCTACAAAAAAAGATAACAAAAAAAACTCGTGCCATTATCCCTGTCCATCTTTATGGAAATGTAGCAAATATAGAAAAACTCTCTGAAATTGTTAAAAAATACAATCTACCTATTATTGAAGATTCTGCACAGTCTTTAGGTTCTACTTACAAAGGAAAACATACTGGTACTTTCTTTGAAATGGGGTGTTATAGTATGTATCCTGCAAAAGTAATGACTTCTGGAGAAGGCGGTTTTGTTGTAACAAACAACAAAAAACTCAGAGACAAATTATTGATGATTAGAAATCATGGAATGATTAATGGATATGATACTAGAATATTTGGCTTAAACTTACGATTACCTGAAATTAATGCTGCAATTGCAACCATTCAAATAAAAAAACTTCCAAACTTTCTAAAATCTAGAAAAAAGAATGCAGAACTTTTATCAAAACTGATCTCTGATCTTAAAATTAAACTTCCTCACCAACGAAAAAATGAAAATGTTAATTGGTATCTTTATACTATTGCAACTAAAAATCGTGATAAACTTTTGAAGAAACTAAACAAAAAAGGAATTGGTGCTGCATCTTACTATCCCATACCAGTTCACAAAACTTCATTTTACAAACTAAAAACGAAACTTCCTATTACTGTCTGGGCTGCTTCACATGTTGTTTCTTTACCAATCCATCCAAAAGTAACTCAAAAAAATATTGAATTTATTGCTAAAACTATGCGTGATATATTATGAATACTCTAGGCGAGACAATTGGAGAACTATGTAAGATTATCTTACCTATTCCTGAGGAGTATTACAGTGGAAACCCTGATTCATCAATAGCAGTTTGTACGCTTTCAAGCATAGATTTACTCAAAAAGTTTGTAAATTCTGAAATTCTAAATCACATATCGATAGCAGGAAGACTACTTTCTGAAAATAAAGGAATTGATTCGATTATCAAACACGTAAATAAAAATCAAAAAATTACCACTATCATAGTTTGTGGAAAAGAAGTTTGGGGTCATAAAGCTGGTCATTCATTGTTTCGATTACACAAAAATGGAGTTGATAAAAATAAAAGAATAATTAATTCAACTAGCCCAGATCCACATCTTACTGTTTCTAAATCTGAAATACAATTATTTCAAAATAACATAACTCTTGTAAATTTAATTAATGAAACTGATTTTGAAATAATTTTAGATAAAATTAGAATTTCCTAGTATCCATTTCTCTGTCTTTCTCGATTAATTTCGTTTTTCTTTTTGTACTCATCTATAATATCATCAGGCGTTAGATTTAGCTCAAGTGATGCCTGAACAACAAAATGCCATATATCAATTAATTCTTCTCTTGCTTCAGCTTTATTGAACTCAGTTGGTGTTTTCCACCATTTCCAATTTGTTGTCCTTTGTAGCTCTACTGCTTCATGTATAATTGCAGTACACAAAGCAGATACTCTTCCTTCAGAATCTTTTGGGTATCTATCTAGATTCATCATGTCTGATAGACCTTTTTGAAGTTTGAATATTGTATTTAGTCGATCTTTTTCAGACATTTCTTGTGGCAATGATAAATAAATTTGAGAAATAATTAAACTTAAGTCTTTTTAGAATCGGATCATTTTTTCATACATCTTGAATCGTTTTGTAATATCACCCTTTTTGATCTTTAGTAATCCATCTAACCCATATCTCTCAACTGCAAAGGATCCTAAGACATTTCCATAAACTACTGCTTTTTTAATCTCAGATGTGCTAGTTGATTTTTTGCTTGCAAGATATCCTATCATTGCCCCCGCAAAGGAGTCCCCTGCACCTGTGGGATCCACAACATCCTCTAACGGAAAACCCAATGTTGGGAAAATTACATCATCATAAAACATCAAGGAACCATGTTCGCCTTTCTTAATGATTACATATTTTGCGCCCCAATGCATCATTTTTTTTGCACATTTTATTAAGTTGAATTCTTTTGTAAGGAGTTTAGCTTCATCATCATTTATTACAACTGCATCCACAGCTTTTATCATCTTAATCACTGCTTCTCGTTTGGTAGAAATCCAAAAATCTATAGTATCACACATAGAAAATTTTACCTTATCGAATTCTTTGATTAGTAAAGTATTTTGTTCAGGATCATTGTTTGCAAGATATACAAATTGAGATTTTCTATAAGCTTCGGGAACAGTTGGTTTAAAGTCAGCTAGTACATTTAATTCAGTTTTTAAAGTAGATCTAGTACTTAGTGTATTGTCATAACTACCATCGTAACGAAATGTTTTACCCTCTTTGATAGTCAATCCTTGTAAATCAAGATATTTGGATAAAATATTATGATACTGCTTTGGAAAATCTTTTCCAACTACTGCAATTAATCCAGTATTTACAAAATTGCTTGCAGAAATTGCTGCAAAAGTTGCTGCTCCTCCTAAAATATTCTTTAATATTTTTTTTGGCGTTCTAATTGTATCTAATGCAGTAGAACCAAAAACAGTAAGCATTTGAGAAGAAATTAATTTTGATGTATAAATTCTCTTGCTTGTTCTTCTGTTGGATAGTAAACAAATGGAACATCAATAGATGTAAAGAATACATCATATTTTGTTACTCCAGAAATTTTTATAGATTGAGATTTTTCATCAACGTTAGAATCTGTATGAAAAATACCTTTGACATAACTATTACCTAATGGTTGTAATGTGAATGGTTCTAATTGACCTGCGCCAATCACTTCATTATTAGCAATAATAAAGAATTCAGTATCGCCTGCAGTTAGTATTAACAATGAAGGATTTTCAAATTGTAATTCAATATTATAGTTTGAACCTTTTTCATTTTCATTCAATAACTTACTCTGAGTAATGCTTACTCCTATCTGTGATGCAAATGCATACTGTGAATATCCAAAAATACTCATGCCTAGCACGAAAAGTGCGATTAGACCCGTTTTTTGGATGATTTCATAGTTAATTTTTCCAAAATCACATTTTAATTCAAAAGGAAAAAAATCCCAATAAATTGTGTAAAAGTTTTGATCTAATCTTAAAGCTCCTTAGAGCTAACAAAATAAATCAAAACTTGATGATTATTACTCGTTGGCTAGAATTAAACTCAAAATTGGAGAAAATGAGATCGAGGTTGACTCTAGAGATTTCTACGTTGATAATCAAACGCTAGGTGAAATCATAGATAGTATTTCACATCATTTACCAGAAAATCATGCAAAAATTGTGTATGAAACTGAATCTATCCGAAAATCAACTCAAGTGGAACATCTAACTCAATCTGGTTTAGAATACTTGGATGATGCTGAAGTATATGAGCCAGAATTTAGTGAACCAAAATATATTACTCCTCATGAAATTAAATCAAAATTACGAATTTTAGAAACAAGTAGGTTCTTTGATTCTCCAAGAACTGTCACTGAAACTGTTCAACAACTCAGGGAATATGGTTGGTCTTCAAGTTCATTAGATGTATCAAAAGCTTTAGCAAAAATGGCATCAAACAAAGAACTTATGAAAAACTCTCATGAGGATCGAGCTCATTATTTTGTTCGAGAATCATTAATATCTAACTAGAAAAATAATTACACTTTTCACAAATAGAAAAAATTTCTCCTAGTAAATGATCAAAATGTGTATTACACTGGTTGCACGTATGATGCATATCAAAATATCCATCTTTCTCAACCTCTCCAATTCTATTTGATTCAAGATCTGTACTTTTACATTTTATACAATGACAACCACATTCAACTTTCATGATTTTTTCCGATAATGTATGTATAGTTGCAATACCTATACAAATCATTGGAAAAGAAAAGGGACATACCATTAGAAATTGATGATCACTTCAAGCTTTATGGAAAGGAACCATGGGAAGTAAATTATGGTGAAAAATGCCCAGTTTGTAATGTTAGAATTGATGAATATGGATTCTGTTCGTGTGGTTCTAGCGGAGATTAAATTTTTTCATTAGTGGCACAACAAGAATCATCAAAAATCCTATTGCCAATGGAGCAATTATTGGAAATTCAGGAATTACTGTAGTTCCTATAATTGTAATTTCTCCTGAAGTTTCAGGTCTCATGCTTAGCCAAACATGAGTTCCATTATTGATGAATTCATGATATGATATTATTTCTCCATCAAGAAGTATTGTATATGGTTTCCATAACAATTCTAATGGAATAACAGTAGTGACAAACTGATTGTTGCCATTTATTTCAAAGCTAATTTTTTTATTAAGCCAATTGAAATCAAAATTTTCTATTTCTGACCAAGTTCTAATCTCTACAAGAAATTCTTCATCTTCCCAATTTACTTGTTTGATATTATTAGGTTCATTAATTAAATATTCTAAAACCATTTGACATCCATGACATGCTATTCCCTTTTTTTCACCCAAGAAAACAGGAGATCCATTAACAAATAATACATCCACTTCTTCAGGCATAATAAAAGAAGTTGTTTGAATATAGCTGAAATTCCATGTCCATAAGTTATCTTTTTGAGAAAGTACGTTAGCAAGGTTATATTCCATAATGGAATTTCTTTGGGATGGAAAAATCATCACTCCATTTTTATCTCCAATAACTGCGAACTCTTTCTCTTCTCCTTGTTCATTTGTTACTACAAGGTTTGAAACTGTTCCTTCAATTAATTCAACTTGGCTTGGTAAATTTGATGAAATAACAACATGTTTGACATGAACATCGCCATCTGAATTTATGACCACCTCTACAGATTTCTGAACAGCTTTTGCACCAATTGAAAGTTGGGCATCAGCCACAGGAATTACAAATATTATTGATAGAATTATTAAAAATCCAATAACCTTCAAATTCATTTATTCCACACTTACACGAATCATCGGTGTTTTTTCCAAGGGACAATCATTACCATCTCTTTTAAGATTTACAATTTTGTCTACAACATCCATGCCTTCTGTCACTTCACCAAATACAGTATATTGCCTATCCAAAAATGTACTATCAGCTGTTACTATGAAAAATTGTGAGCCTGCACTATCTGGATCTTGTGATCTTGCCATGGAAACTATGCCTCGTAAATGAGATCTTGAACTAAATTCAGCCTTGATGCTATATCCTGGTCCTCCCATTCCCCATGAACCCTTGTTATCTGTTTTTGTGTTTGGATCTCCTCCCTGAATCATAAATCCAGGAATAACTCTGTGGAATAGAGTTCCATCATAGAATCCTTCTTTGGCCAATTTTTCAAAATTTCTAACTGTTTCTGGTGCTAACTCAGGTAAAAGTTTAAATGAAATCTTTCCAAAACTTGTTTCAATATTTGCAGTAGTCATTAAAATTTATCTATTATCTTATCATATGAGTCTTTTGTGAAAATCTCTTTGAAAATTTTTATAGATACTTTATGTATGTTAAAAAATTTCTAGTAATCAATACGTTTTTCGTTGATAAATTTTATCGTTGAAGATTTTATTTTTTTTAATAAGTAAAAATACAAATTTATTAAATATAGCATTTCAGAGATTCAACAATTTATAGTCTTATATAGAACAAACAAAATTTAGTATTCGTTGAATCGTACAAATCAAAGCACGATAATTAAAGAAGCAATTAATTCTTATCTTGACAAAGGAATAACCGACAAGCAGGATATCTATACCAAGGTTGTTGATGAACTTGGGGTTCCAAGACCAACAGTTAGAAGAGTTGCAAGAGATCTGAGAACTGAATTATTACAAAAGATCCAAATCTTACAATCTGATATGCCTAAATCAACTATTTCTGAGAAAAACGATTAAACTCGACTCTTTTTTCTTTTTAATTATTTTATTTTATGATTTTTAGCATCACTCTTATAAACAATAATTTTTTCAAATAAATAATGGGATATTTCTATAATCATTTAGCCACTCTTTCTGTTGGTGCTTTTGCGGCAGTACTAACAGGACTTTGGCCATACTTTATCGACTTTGCACCAATACTGAATTTTACATTTATGGTAGTGGTTCCTATTACATGGTTTCTCACATTTGCATGTTGGATGACCCAGAAAAGTACAGATTACATGCATAAACATACATCCTAGCATACTAACAGCAAAAAAAAGCTTGAGTAACACACAAACCATTGTTACTACAACAGATAGCCAAGTTAGTCTTTCGAAAATAAAACAAGTTCAAAATTAATTATCTTCTGAACTTAACGATCTAAAAGAATCCATGAAACTAAAAGATAATGAAATTGAAAGATTAAATCAGGAAATTTCTAACCTGCAAACTCTTGTTCAGATTGAATCATTAAAAACTGAATTGGCAAATCTGAAAATGTTAGCTTCTAAAAGAAAAACTAAAAATAAATAGTTCTAATCTTTACAATGGCAACATTCTATGCCATGATTATCTTTACAACTGGGGCAACTTTCAGCACCACCATAATGGCATTTACATGAACATAATTCAGTTGGGTCTTTTTTCAAACTCAATAGTATAATTTCTATGTCATGTTAATATTTTACTTTTGAAGTTTGAACATAAATGAATTAGAACAAATTTTTTATTCTAAATATGGAGTTATTCTAAAATATCTAAAATACAATCTTTGTAAGTACTATTATAGCTAATTTGTTAACTAGCGTGTTTTATAATAAAAATTAATTTGTAGAACCAATAGATTATCAAACTAAAATAACTCCAACTAACAATTTTATAGGAATTAAGAAACCTACTATCAAATGAACATATTTGCAGAGAATCAACTTCTGTGGATATTTGTTGAAGAGACAATCATGGAAAAGCATACTTTGCTAAAACTCCTGTAAATGAAGATAATTCTAATAAATACAAATTAAGATACCATTTTAATTATTCTAACAGTATTACTAAATCAAAAATAGTTTCGATTTGACCTTCGTTAGAATTTAATATTATCTACACTTTAATCTTGACGCAATTTAGACGCAATCTCCAAAGTTTCATCTACCATCTCTTTTAGCCTATTTTGTGCATTCACATCCGAAACAGAATTATCAGTGATAGCTTCTGTGGTTAGAAACACAGCCTTAGGATTTGCTACTACTCTAAAGTATGATAACAGTTGTGTGATTAATGTCTGGACATCGGTAAAACCAATATTTCCAGAAGCTAAAATTGCCATTCCAGATACCTTTCCTGCAGTTTTTTTATAATTGATATATTCAAACAAATTTTTCAATGCTGAACTAAAAAACGAATTGTAGATTGGTGTTCCTATTAACCATACATCTGCATCCGTTATGTCATCTGATGCTGTCTTTGTAGCTTCATTGTATTCTTCACCATATCCTCTATAACATTCAATTTGACCATCTGAAAGATTGATCAATTTTGTATCTTGGTTTTTTGATTTAGCATAATCATAAACGTACTTCATCATAACTTGTGTAAGGGCATTTTTTCTTGGACTTCCAGAAATAACTACAACTTTCATATCTCAAGCCATTTATCTTTGTATATAAATTTCCATGACTTTGAAAATTTAACGGGCTTGGAGGGCTTCGATCCCTCGACCTGTACCTTAGGAGAGTACCACGCTATCCATGTTTCGCGTCAAATGACTCTGCGCCACAAGCCCAGCAAAAAAAAACACTCTTAATTATTTAAGCGTAATCAAGATTATTTCTAATCATTTCTTTAATTCCATTCCAATTTTTATTTTCTTTGTCATTCCATTTTTCAAAATATACAACATCTTTGAGTCCTAGTCTTGGTAGCCAATCTGCAGTCTCAAGATCTGGTTTTTCTGCAAATTCATTAACATATCCCAAACACAAGTATGCAACAGGAATAACATGTTCTGGTAAATCCAGAGTTTCTTTTAGAGTTTCATTTGACAGAATACTTACCCATCCAAGACCTACTCCTTCTGTTCTTGCTGATAACCATAAATTTTGGATTGCACAACATACACTGTATAGTCCTGCTTCAGGTATACTTGATCTGCCAATAATAAAAGGACCAAATTTTGTAGGATCATATGTTACACAAAGATTTACTGAAGATTCTAAAATTCCTTCTAGCTTGAATGAAAGATATTTTGATCTCTTTGGTTCTTCAACTAGTTTTGATGATCGATTTTTTTCTTCTTCAAAAGATTCCTTGATTTTCTTTTTTGTTTCAGTATCTTTTATCAAAATAAAATTCCATGGTTGAGAAAATCCTACTGATGGGGCATGATGTGCAGCATGTAGTATTTTTGATAAAATATTATCTTCTATTGGTTTTGAGATAAAATGAGATCTTACATCTCTTCTTGAATAAATTGCCTTATAGAAACCTCTTTTTTCTTCTTCAGTAAAATTCTCTGTCAACTATTTCACACTTTCTTTCTTTTTAATCATCCTTTCTTTTGTTAAACGTTAATAATGCCAGCACTTAGTCTTGTTTTTCAATGGGCCGGTAGTCTAGCTGGTTAGGATACCGCCTCGACACGGCGGTGATCGTGAGTTCGAATCTCACTCGGCCCACTTTTTCAATTAAAATCCTGTTTTGAATTCTTTTTCCAAAGTCATCCATGAAGATTGAGTAGTGATAATCCCTTCCGCTGAAAAACTATTGATTCTATTTTCTATGGCATCTTGATAAATTTCTGAATTAACTTCAGACTTGATTAGAACAAATGTATTTTTCAAAGGAATTTCTGTATCTGGAAAAAATGCAGCTCTTCCAGGCATTGAAATATCTACTGTAGAGTATTGTCCTGAACCTAACAGAACCCCATCACCATAAAGATCATATCCAATTAGTGGAACTGTAAATGTTTTATCACTTGGATTCTTTACAAGAAATGTAACATTAAATTTTGCTTGATTATTTGTGGTATCAACATCTATTAGTTCTACATTTGTTAATTCAATCTCAACTTGTTCAATCTGCACGGTATCGAGATTGCCATAGTAAAAAATTCCTCCCATCAAAGCCAGAACTCCAACTAATGCAGCATAAACTGTTTTTTTATTTTGAAGTGTCATTTCAATGCTATCAGATTAGGTACAACTAAAAAAGGTTGTTAAGATCCAAATACATAATATTTGATTTAAAATACCATATTCTATGACCGTTCTAGAGCAAGCAATTCTTACTTGGATTCATCTTGTTGCGGCTGCAATATGGGTAGGAGGTTCACTTTTCATTGGTATTGTATTTTCTCCACTTCTAAAAACAATGACTGATTCTCTTGAAGAAAGAATGCAAATAATGATTCGTGTTGGAAGACGATTTAACATAATTGCTGTTCCGTCATTAATTATTTTAATGGCAACTGGATTGTATAGTTCTCATGTGTTGCTCGGTAAACCTGAACTTCTTATTTCAACAAGTTATGGAACATTTCTAATTGTTAAGATAATTCTTGTTATTGTTCTAATAATTACGTATGCCGTACATGTTAGGGTAATTCGTAAAGATATTGAAGAAAAAATTATGTCAAACCAAATGTCAAAATCTCAAATTCAAAAATTAAGAAAAAAAATTATTATTCTTGGAGAGGTCACAGTAGTTTTATCATTAGCAATTCTGTTTTTTGCAGCTTTACTTGATGCTGGAATCTGAAACTCCCTCAATAATTACCTCAAATCCATTAGTTAATCTTCTAATCCCATACTTACAACCCGTAATTTTTGATGTTACAAACAAATTTGTCTCCAAATGTTTTGTAATTTTTCTAACTTGAAATGTTGTTTTTTTCTGACCCAAACTCGCAGGAACTACAAGCATATCTGCTAAATTGTCATCTACTCCTAATGAGTTTTTAACAAATTTATCTAAATCTAAATCAAACCTTTGTGTTTTTTTATTAAACAACGCATCAACTCCTATAATTGAATCTTCATCAATACTGTAAATTAACAAAGATGCTCCTGAATCTTCTGCTTCTTGATTTTTAATTTCTATCTCAACAATAAAATTTTCTTTTGTTAATTTCTTTTTGATCTCTTCAATTTGATTTTTAATTTTTTCAATTGAAAGTTTTGAAAACGTACAAATTAATTTAACAGAATTTGTTTTTCTTTGTAAAAATGAAATTGATTTTACACGAGATGGATATACTTGTAAATTAATTTCTCCACCTCCTTTTGGATAGTAACCACGTT
>CATMRH010000013.1 GCA_950073955.1 uncultured archaeon
TGTTGGAACCATTCCAATAAAGACTGTACCTGTACTTCCGTCAATTGAAACTGTTTCTCCTTCTTTAATGGTTATTCTATTTGCAGTGCATGTGTTATCATCATAATTAATTTTTAATTCTGCACATCCTACTATGCATGGTTTTCCCATTCCTCTTGAAACAATTGCTGCATGAGATGATTTTCCTCCTAAACTGGTCAAAATTCCTTCTGCTGAGAAGAATGCGGGAACATCTTCTGGTTTTGTTTCTTTTCGTATTAGAATAATTTTTTTTCCTGCTTCTCCTAATTCTATTGCTTTTTTTACGTTAAATATTACAATTCCACTTGCAGCTCCTGGAGACGCTGCAATTCCTTTTGCTAATTGTTTATAATTTTTAATCTTTGATTCATCCATTGTTCTATGAAGTAATGCTTCTAATTGTTGTGCAGGAATTCTTGTAAGTGCTCTATTTTTATCAATTAATTTTTCTTTTACCATATCAACTGATGTTTTTACAAGTGCCACTGCACTCATCTTTGCAGTTCTTGTTTGTAATAGATAGAATTTACCTTGTTCAATAGTAAATTCAATGTCTTGTGGTTCTCTGAAATGTTTCTCTAATTTTACACATGCATTACTTAATTCTTTGTAAGATTTTGGCATATCTTTTTTTAATAAACTGATATTCTTTCCCGTTCTAACTCCTGCGACAACATCTTCTCCTTGGGCATTAATTAGATATTCACCTTCCATCTCCTTTTTGCCATTACTACCATTTCTTGTAAATACAACTCCTGTTGCACTATCATCTCCCATATTTCCAAACACCATTGTGACAACATTTACTGCAGTTCCATTAGCAATGTCTTTAGTTATGTTATTTTTTTCACGATAAACTATTGCTCTTTCCCCCATCCAGCTTTTGAAAACTGCCTCTATTGCTAATCCTAATTGTTCGTTAGGGGCATCTGGGAATTTTCTTTTTGCATGCATTTCGCAGATTTTTTTATATTCTGATACAATTTTTTTTAATGATTTAACATTTAGTTTACTGTCCTCTGTTACTCCTTGTTTGGCTTTTGCAGAATCCAATACATGATCAAATTTTTCATCATTTACTCCAAACACAACTTTACCAAATAACTGAATAAATCTCCTATACGAATCCCATGAGAAGCGTGGATTTTTTGTTTGTTCAGCAAACCCTTCAACTGTTTTCTCATTTAACCCTAAATTCAAAATTGTGTCCATCATTCCCGGCATTGAGATAGCTGCACCAGAACGCACTGAAACTAATAATGGGTTTTTTGTTGAATTCCATTTTTTACCTGTCTTTTTTTCCATTTTTGCAATATTTTTCATTACTAATGGCATCACATCTTTGGAAAGTTTTCTATTGTTGTCATAATACTTGTTACAAACTTCAGTTGTAATGATAAATCCTGATGGTACTGGAAGTTTTAGTTGAGTCATCTCACTTAATCCTGCACCTTTTCCGCCTAGAAGCATTCTATTTTTACTGTCTGCTTCTTCAAACGCATAAACTGGTTTCATTTTTACAATCAACCAATCCCAAAAAGGGGGTATTAAACCATTGACTTGGCAAATTCAGTTATTACCTTGTTCCAGTCCTTTGCCTTGATAATTCCACTTGCAACAAGAATTCCTTTAGATCCTAACTCTGCCGCTTTTGCTACATCTTCTCCTGAAACAATTCCTGCACCACAAAGTAGTTTGGTATTGTTTTTAGCACTCTTTACTGCATCTGCAGCTTTTATGATTAACCCTGGTTTTTCTTTAGATACTGCCTTCCCTGAACCGATTAGTTCCGGTGGCTCTATTGCAATATAATTTGGATTTAGTTTTGCATATTTTCTTGCTTCTGATACATTCTTGACACATAATACTGAAATCATTTTTAATTTTTTTAATTTTGAAACAAGTTTCACAATTTCTTTGCTTGAAATTCTATGCTCACTATGATTGATAAGCGAACCACTTACTTTAGATTTTTTTAGTAATTCTGGAATTACAAAGCCTGTGGTACTGCCTACTTTGGAATCATCAATATGTTGAGCTAAAATTGGAATTGAACTGTTTGCAACTAGTGCAATAAGATGTTGTGGCGGTGCAATTGCAATTTTTACTTTATATTTTTTAGATACTTTTTCCGCTATTTTTACAAATTTTATAATTTTATCCCCTGAAATTTCTTCATAATTTTTACAATTAATTACAAACATCTTTCTTTGAACCTTTCTTCATTTATTTAATCCTTGATTA
The DNA here is from genome assembly GCA_950073955.1 of uncultured archaeon. Classification (GTDB taxonomy): domain Archaea; phylum Thermoproteota; class Nitrososphaeria; order Nitrososphaerales; family Nitrosopumilaceae; genus Nitrosopumilus. Next base: position 2,266 of record CATMRH010000013.1, read on the forward strand.
GGATTGGTTAATTTTTGATAGTTTGTCGTATCTTTTCTTCATTGTTAGAACTATCATCATCAAAATTATTGCTGCAATATTTGTGCCTATAATATATACATCTGATACTATGATTCCATAAATTAACCATAAAATTGCCCCAGCAGAGATAAAGATCATTAGAAATTTTGAAACGTCTTTAAGACTCTTTGTTTTATATCCCTTGTAAATTTGTTCTACCCATCCAGTTAGAATTAAAACTCCAGCAGCAGTTCCAAGTAGAGTCAGTAGAATTCCATCAACTTCCATATTTTACACTAACTCCAAAAGAACTCATCTAATCCAGTTTGTTTTGGCTTTCCTAAAATTGTATCAAAATCCATATCCATTGATGCTGTTATTTGTTCTAGTGTTGATTCTAAAAATTCCATATATTTTTTAGAATCAATCTCTTCTTTTTTTGCTAACTCTGCTGGCTTTACTCCTGGTTTATTTTGAATTTTGATGTATGAAATTATATCTCCTTTTTTTATCTCTCTTGTTCCTTCTAATTGTTTTGCAGCCCTGACGTGTTGAGGGATTGTTTTTACATATTCTGAAATAGCCTTACTAAGCATCACATTAAATGTCAAGTCTTCTATTGGAATTTCTTTGGCTTCTAGTCTTTTAGCACATACTTCAATCTTTTTTGTAATTTCGTTCTTTGCATTTTTGAAATCATCCATTGTTTGAACTTTGGATAATATTTCTAACAATTCATAAAATAGTTTTTTGATAAATGCTGGTGTGTGTGATTTCTTTCCTGTAAGCCCTTTGACATCTACCTTTCCATCCTTTGTTACGCCAAAATAGTTTTTCTTTCTATCACTTAACACACAATATCTATATGTTTTATCAATCTCTAAATCTACTCCATGATCTTTCTTTGCTTGTTCAATTACTTGTTGAATCTGCTCTTCAGTTGGCTTTTTAATAAATAATGAATCCGTATCTCCATAAAGAACTTCAATACCTGTCTCTTCACATTTTTTGATTGTCTCTAAAATTGTATGTCTACCAATTGCAGTTGTTGCTTCTGCCGCTGGAAGAAAATACAATGGGAAGATCTCTGCACCCATAACTCCATAACTTGCATTCAGAATTACTTTGAGTGCTTGACTGACTACCGTATATTGTTGTCTTTGTTCCTCAGTTAAGGTCTCTTTTTTGGATAGACTCTTGTAGTAATTTACTCTCAAGTCTCTTAATGAGCCAATAATCATTGATGCGAGTCCGTTTTTCTTTAAACATGCCCAATGATTTGTTTGTGGAATTGTATTTTTCTTACATTCCTCGTGAGGACATCTTACTGTCTCATATGATATGTTTCTAACTTTGATAATGCTAGGATATAGACTTGCAAAGTCCATAACAACCACATCAAAATGAATTCCTTTTTTAGGTTCAATAACAAGACCCCCCCTGAATTTTTTATCTTTTATTACTGCATCTGATAGAACTCCTTCTGATCTTCTTTCAAGCTCTTCTCTTTTTGGAATTAAATAATTTCTTTTTCTGTGTTCATAATAGAACAAACTTCTAATCCATTGTGATACTCCCATCCTTGCAATATCGTCAATTGGCATTCTTCCAATTCTTGCAATAATTACAAGCATGTTCATTAGCAGATCATTGTTAAAGCTGGTAAGCTCGTATGTCAGAAGAGCATCATTGTAACAATAATTTGCAGTTTGATAGAGGGTTAACTGATCAAACTCTAATCCATAATCTATCTTTTCTTTGCCAAGCATAGCCTTTGAAACACTATTGAGTGAAAAGTTTGTGTATTTTTGACTGAATACATAGATTTGAAATGCGCGATTTGAAAAAGTTCTGTACAAATCAAGATGAACTCCTTTCTTTAGCGTTGCAGAATTTCTCATCATGTAGAGAGGATTCATTGAGTTTTTGATTCCGAGTCTTTCTGCTCTATTGTATAGATATGGCAAATCAAATTCATCCCCATTGTATGTAATAACAAACGGAAATTCTTTGATAATATCAAATGCATCTTGTATCATCTCTTTTTCTTTGTCTAAATCATAGAATACAATCTTGATACTTTGGTCCAGTTCGTTTGTTCCTTCTTGAGTTCCCTCTGTTTTGAGCACAAAAATCTGGTCAAATCCATCAGAGCCTTTGAGTCCAATGGCAGTTACTTTTTTCTCTGCAATTTTAGGATCTGGAATTCGTCCAACCGTTGATTCTACTTCAATGTCAACACTGAGTCTTTTTATTTTTGGAATTGGTTGATTTAGTAAATCGGCCCATTCTGAAACAAATTTTTTGAATTGTTCAGGATCAACCATACTTTCACTGTCTACTTTATCCCACAGCAAACTTTTCAGTGCAATTTTAACTTCGTTTGGAATTTCTAGTTCGACTGCTTTTTGATCAAGCTTTCCATCTTTAATTTCATAATATTTCCCAACAATTAATTTCCTATCATAAAGATAGTTTTCATAATATTTGATATCCGATTCCCAAGTCTCAATTATATTTCTAATACTTTTATCACCTGCTGTTCCTCCAATTGCCAAAGGATCTGCAACAGTTATTTTTGACATATCAATTTCTTTATCTTTTAGTAAATCATACCGCTGCACAGTTTTGATTTCAAGAACGTCATCTCTTTCTTGAAGAAAATCTAATTCTTCTGGTGCTAATCTTGAATAGCAGTAAGGTTTGTGACCTGTTTCGTCTTTCCACAAGATGAGTTTCTGTGATTTTGGCTCATAGAATTTTAAAACTGCAGATTTTGAAATATTATCATATGCAGCTGATACCAACATTGATGGTGGCATTGATTCAATTTTTTCTGTTTCTGTTACATTTACTTGCATTTTCTCACACAGAATTTTCGTATTTGCCGGCTAGCTCTTTTGCCCATTTTGCAATATTGCTTTTATCTAGTTGAACCAATTCCACTTTTGCCTCTTTTATCAAATCAAAATCAGCTTCTGGATAAGAATCAAGACAAACAAATTTTCTAATCCCAATTGTTATTGCCATTTTAGTGCATTCTAGGCATGGAACAAACGTTGTATACAGTATTGCTCCTTTTGATCCTGCCTCAATTCCTAAAATTGCACAGTGCATTATGGCATTTGCTTCTGCGTGATTACAAAGACATCTGTCAAGTGATGCCCCTGATTCTATTTTTCCTTCCATTCTAAGTTGACATCTCTTACAACCTCCTTCAAAACAATTTTTGATTCCAGGAGGCGTTCCATTATATCCAGTTGCTAACTGTCTGTGGTTTCTAACGATTACTGCACCAACTTGTCTTGTCATGCAGTTTGAACGAAGTTTTGCCAACTCTGCTTGCAGCATAAAGTATTCATCCCAATTTGGTCTATTGAAAGAATTGCTCACACAAATCCTGTTTCTCTACTCAATATATGGTTCACGCTAGTTGAAATTTTGTTGTTTTATTGATGTTGATAATTGAGTAATAGATAGCATTTTGCTATACAAAAGCATAAAATCAATAAATTCTGATTTTTCTTTGTAGAATGACTCAATACATTGAGAAAAAATATGTTCAAAAAAACTCTATAGAAAAACGAGATTATCAAGTAAATCTTGCAAATCAGGCAATTAAAGAAAATTGCATTGTGGTTTTACCTACTGGTCTTGGAAAGACTGCTATCGCACTAAATGTAATTGCAGAATATTTAGCAAAAGGAACAGGAGGGGCATTGTTTTTGGCCCCAACTAGAGTTTTGGTACACCAACATTATGAATTCCTTAAAGCAAATCTTACTTTAGATGACATTTCATTAATTACTGGTGAAGATCCTATTCAAAAACGAACCAAACTTTGGAGTAATAGTGTTATTTGTGCAACTCCTGAAATTACCAAAAATGATTTAGATAGACAAATTGTATCTCCTGAACAATTCAATCTTGTAGTCTTTGATGAAGTACATAGAACTGTTGGTGATTATGCTTATTCAGGAATTGCAGAACGATTCGAGAATTCTTCTGCTAGACTTATTGGACTGACTGCAACTCTTCCAAGTGAAAAAGAAAAAGCAACTGAGATTCTAACAAGGCTTAGGATTTCAAGTATAGCCGAAAGAACTGAAGACAGCCCAGACGTAAAACCATACATCCAAGAAACTAAAACTGAATGGATTAACGTAGAACTTCCGCCAGAACTAAAATCAATTCAAACATTATTGAAATTAGCATTAAATGAAAGATATGATACTCTACAAAAGAATGGTATTCGCCTATCTGAACAACAATCACTTTCTGCTCTGCTTAGAATTAGGCAGTTTGTGTTAAGTCGGAACAGACGTTCTGCAAAACCTCTATTCACTGCTATTAGAATTCATTATGCATTAAGTATACTTGAAGCTCATGGAATCACTCCTTTTCTAAAATTTTGTGAGCGTGCACGGAAAAAAAAGGGCGCAGGAGTCAAAGAACTTTTTGAGGTTGATCCTAATTTTACTAGGGCAGTACATCTTGCCAAAGAAGCGCAGTCAAGAGGGATTGAACATTCTAAAATTCCTAAACTAAAAGAAATTCTTGAATCTGTTCCTGGAAAAGCTCTGATTTTTACGAGTTATCGAGACTCGGTTGATTTGATTTTCAATAAACTAACTGAGATGGGTGTTTCTGCAGGAATTTTAATTGGCAAAGCAGGTGAAACTGGACTAAAACAAAAAGAGCAGATTGAGGCTGTGCAAAAATTTAGAGATGGGGTTTTTCAAGTATTGATTGCAACACGTGTTGGCGAAGAAGGATTAGATATTGCAGAAGTGAATCAAGTAATTTTCTATGATAACGTTCCAAGCTCTATTCGATTTATACAAAGAAGAGGTAGAACTGGACGAAAAGACACTGGTAAACTAGTAGTACTCATTGCCAAAAATACTATTGATGAGCGATACTATTGGATAGGAAAAAGAAAGATGCTAGCTGCTAAATCTATGGGCGATAAAATGACTAAAGTTTTGGAGAAAAATCAAGGAATTGAACCTGAAAAAACAGGACTAGATGCTTTTCTCTAATTTTTGTATTGTTTAGAAATTTGGCCAAAAATCATTTGTTTTCTCTGAATTATTTTGTTTTTCATTCTAGATTCTAAATGATGAATGCTACTACTTTTTGCAACAAGTAAATTTTCTAGTCTAATATCAAACTGGTTTTGAAGGAAGTTTTCTGCTCCTTGAAATCCTTCTTCAAATTCCAGATTCTTAAATGTCTCTTTTGCCAAATTGTTAATGGATTTTTCTAAATATGATAAAATCTCCTCTAGTATTTTTTCTGTTAATACTGTCATATCAACAATAAGTTATGCAAATCTTTTGATGATGTGATACCCAAATTCTGTTTTAACAGGTTCTGAAATTTCTCCAATTTGTAGTTTGAATGCAACTTGCTCAAATGACTTTACCATCATACCTTTTGTAAAATAGCCTAAATTCCCATCTTTTTTTGCACTGCCTGAATCAATTGACAACTCTTTTGCCAATCTTCCAAATTTTTCACCCTTTTTGATTCTCTCTACAATGGCAAGTGATTCACTTTGTTTTTCAACTAGAATATGGGCGCATTTAATCTTGACAGGCAATACATTTTACGATTTTTTTCTGTTTCTTAATTGTTTTCTTTGAATTCTATCGATTGAAAATCCGTTCTCTTATCTCTGGTATGTGTTTGTATATGATGTCTCTGACTTTCATTTGATCTTCTTCAGTTGGAATTTCTTTTTGTGCACTCATAATTGCACCACTCATGCCAAGTGCCATTCCAATTACAATCCCATAAACAAATTCCTGAGGATTTTCCACTTTGAATATGTCTTTATTTTCTTTAATTTCTTCTAGATAGGATGGTATTGTTGCTACTGCACCGTTGATAGTTTGGATTATTAGCGTCTCTAATTGGTCTTCACTCATGTGCATCCTTCTGAGAGAATTCTTAATAAATTTGTGCCTAAGATTTTTAATCAAGACTTTATGAGCAGATACATGTTCATGTATTTTACTACAAATAAAGCAAATGAGGCATTACCTGACGTAATTAAAAAATTTGAGTATGCTTTAGCTAAAAAGAATGAAGTTACAAAAATAGAACAACAATTACAACTGAGTCTATCCACTACCGACTCTTTTGAAGAATACGTGACTCTAAAACAAAAGCTAAATTCTACAATTACCAAATTCTATGAATCTGTTGAGATCCTAGAAAATACTGGCGTAGTGGTCAAAAGTATTGAGCAAGGCTTACTTGATTTTCCTTCAAAGAGATTCAATGAGGAAGTTTGGTTGTGCTGGAAATATGGTGAGACTGAAATCAGGTTTTGGCATGATAAAGATTCTGGTTTTATGGGTAGAAAGCCTATAGAAGTAAGTGATGAATCGTTAGTTTAATTTTTTAACAAAATTTTTAACATCAAGAGTTCTGAGTGGTTCCGAAGAATCCCAACTGATCAACAAATTGAGATAAAATTATTTGTAGATGATGAAAATGCAGAGTCAGTATCTGGCGCATCTGTAAAAATAATTACAGATGATAACTCAATGGTAATGCCCGATGTTATAAAAACAAACTCTGATGGTAGCGCAATTTTTAGTTTAACTGCACTTGAAGGACCTAACATCTCTTTTTACATAATTGCAACTGCTGAAGGTTATGCAGAAGGCAAGGACACATTCATCGTAAACGTCGATACTTCACAAAGAATGTTTGATGCTATTGATTTAGAATTGCCAAAATGCATCATCTATATTCTAATTGGTGGAATTTTGATGGTTGTGGTTTTGGTCTTCATGTTCCTAAAGAAATCAAAAACTGATTTAGAAGAAGAATGGGAAGATGAAGAAGAGATTTGATTTTTTATTGTTTTAACACTCTTTTCTTATCTCTACAAATCCCGCAGAGATAACTTTTCTTAAAAATTTTTAATTCTATTTTGAATGCTTTAGTTTGAGAATACTTTTCTCCTGCCTTCAACCCCCCAGGCACTTTTTTACCACAGTTAGTACAGTGAATTTCAACATTAAATCTCACGGTTTTTTCATTTTCTGAAATTTTACCAATTATCATAGGCATGTTTGATTTGATTTTGATATAAACAATAAGCTGAAATCAAAACTCATGAATATTATACTGAAAAATTGGTACTCATTTTGATGCTATCAGTCTGGCTTCGTGTGATTCGTGTAAGATTTCTTCTTGCATCTGTGATTGCAGTTTCTGTTGGGTTGGCACTCACTTGGAGGCAAAATTCCTCGATAGACCCTCTTGATGCAATTTTGATATTTGCAGGAGTGATGGCACTTCATGCAAGTGTAGATTTACTAAATGATTTTTGGGATTTTAAACGAGGAATTGACACAAAAACTAAACGAACTAAGATGAGTGGCGGAACTGGCGTATTGCCAGAAGGATTACTAAAACCATCTTCTGTATATCGTGCAGGAATTGTATTTTTAATTATTGGTTCTGTAATTGGAAGCTATTTTGTTATTACACATGGAATTATTATTGGGGTAATTTTGGGATTTGCAATTTTATCTATTTATTTTTATTCAACAAAAATTGTTGATTCTGGTTTAGGTGAATTTTTTGTTGCAGTCAAAGGCTCTATGATTGTCATAGGTACTTTTTTTATCCAATCAGGAGAAATCACTATAGAATCAATTCTTGGTGGAATTGTTGTTGGCGTTTTATCTTCGCTTGTACTTTTTATTGCATCATTCCCTGATCATGATGCTGACAAATCTAAAGGTCGAAAATCTTTAGTTATTGCAGTTGGAAAAGAAAAAGCTGCAAAACTTTTTTGGATTTTTCCTCTAATATCATATGTAGCAATAATAATTGGCGTGTCTACAAATTTATTTCCTCTAGTATCTCTGATTACTTTAGTAACTATTCCATTAATGATAAAATCTGGATTAGGATTAAGCAAAAACTTTGATTCGATTGAGAATCTGATTCCATTCATGTCTTCAACTTTGATGTTCAGTAGAATTACAGGAGCATTGTTTGTTGTTAGTTTTTTGATTGTACTGTGAGACTTTAGACATAAATTTAGCAATTTATAAGAATTTGTATGATTTCAGGCTTTGCAACTTCTGAAGGAACCAAAAAATTTGCTCAAAATTCAGGCGTAAATCAAGCCAATTTCAAAGAATTTGAAAAACTTAGTCTCTCTAATGTTGGGATTGGAACTTATCTTGGTGATCCAGATGCTAGAACCGATGATTTAGTAGCGAATGCTGTGAAACAATCCATTACCTCTGGCATCAATGTTGTAGATACTGCAATAAACTACAGATCTCAAAAAGCAGAGCGCTCTGTTGGAAAAGCTATTTCAGAATTAATTAAAGAAGAAAAAATTTCACGTGATCAGATTTTTATTAGTACCAAAAATGGATACGTAACAAATGATGCTGATGTTCAGTTAGGTTTTTGGGAGTATGTCAAAGAAGAATATTCTCAAAAAGGCATTATCAAAGAAGGTGATGTTACCTCTGGATATCACTGCATGACCCCTACTTTCCTTTCTGATCAACTAGATCGTAGTTTGAAAAATTTAGGTTTAGAGTGTGTTGATTTAATGTATCTTCACAACGCAGTAGAAGGACAAATCAAAGACGTTTCTAAGGAACAATTCTTAGAGAATTTGAAAGCTGTCTTTGAATTATATGAACAAAAACGTGATGAAGGAAAAATTAAATTCTATGGTATGGCAACTTGGGAATGTTTTAGAGTTCCAAATGATAATCCTCAATATTTGTCCCTTGAAGACACAGTTAACATGGCTAAAAAAATTGGAGGAGATAATCACGGTTTCCGATTTATCCAATTACCATTTAATCTGAATTATGATCAAGCACTACTTAAAAAAACACAATTACTTGGAAACGAAAATGTTTCTGTATTAAAGGCAGCTGTGGCATTGGGAATAGGTGTATTTACTAGCGTTCCATTTATGCAAGGACGTCTTTTGGTACCTGGGGCAATGCCTGAATTTAATGAATTAAAACCCTCTTTACGTGCTTTACAGTTTATCCGTTCATCACCTGGTGTAATTTCTCCTTTGGTTGGGCAGAAATCTTCTGAACATGTTACTGAAAATCTTGAAATTATGAAAATTCCTCCAATGACTGAAGATGAATTTCTAGCACTAGTCAAAAAACTAACTTCTTGAAGATTTTATTCTTAAATTAAAAACTTTGTAGAACGATTAAATGAGCGTTTCATAAAGTAGATATGAAATGTCTGGTAAAATTTTTGATTATACCAAAGTCTGTGATTCTGTTTTAGCAGTTGATTCTAAAATTAGATTTGCTGGTGTAATTAACGAGCGTGGTAGATTGGTCGCAGGTGGTATGAGGCCAAATGTAGAGCCACTGGAAAGTGAAAAAGATGATGAAATGATTTTCATGGAACTTGCATTACGTGTTAAAATGAGAAAAGAATTCGATAAACAACTTGGCTGTGTAAATTTTGCTTTGGCGTCACGTGAACGTGCACTTGCAATTAGTGTGCCTTTAGGTGAGGACGTTTTGTATGTTGTATCTGAACCTGATACTGATTATACTACTTTGCCCAAAAAAATCACACAAATAATTAATTCATAATTTCTTTTCTCAATCTATAAATAGAATTTACATATGAAAAATTTGTGCCAGTAGATCCAGTTTGCGGAATTGAGCTTGATGAAGATTTAGCAGTACTTCTTGAGCATGATGGTAAAAAATTCTATTTTTGTTGTGACGGATGTAGGAAAATTTTTATCAAAAAACCTCGTAAATACAAAAATAATGTTTAGATGGGGAAAGCCCCACACATTCTACAAAATTTCGAATTTTCAACTTCATGTTTACAATACGGACACGTATTTTTTGCATGATTATCTACAGGTGATCCAAATAATTTTTTAAAAATTTTATAATAATGCATTGATTCTCTACTTCTAATAATCACCCCATCTTCTTTTTCAGTGATTAGTTTCTTTTCAACAAATACTTCCTCATTTATTATTGAATTAAACAAATTTGTTAGTCCTGAAGTTCCTGAACCATCTTGCATCGGTGATTTTTCTCTCCATGCAATTTGGTATGGAATATATTTTTCAAAAGTCTTACGTAAAATCCATTTACCGTGTCTTTTCTTCTTTTCATTTCTAACTTTCAGATTCACTGGAATTTTTTCAGCTAGTTTCAAAACTGCATCCTTTAGAAAAGGTGATTCAACGGTTATTCCCAATGCTTTTCCAATTTTTTGTGTTGGAAAATGCATTATTGAGCAAATTCTCTTGATCTCTTCTTCTAATTCCTCTTCTGATTTGTTTATTAGAAAACTGTATCCTGCAAATAACTCGTCTGCCCCATCTCCTGTGATAATTGATTTTTCATCATTATCTTTTGCCCATTTTATTGCCAGATACATTACAACATTATTACGGATCTCAATATCGTTGAAATTTTTCAAGATCTTAATTGTATCTTCAATTGCTCCAAGAATTGTAGTAGTTTTGACGTTGTAAATTGATAAAGGTAATTGCATTTCTTTTGAAATCATTTGACAGTAAGTTAGATCTGTTGAAACAAAATCTTCAGCAATTACTGCAACAGCATTTGGTTTTCTTTGTTTTAGAAAATATGCAATAATAGAACTATCTAATCCGCCTGATAATGAAATTAAATTTGATTTACAAGAATCACAGGATTCTTCTAAAATTTTGTAAAGGTTCTTGGAAACTTTATCCAATGTAGAATTCATGTATTAGAAATTAAAATAGCTATGCCTAATTGTTTTCCTCTGAATAATTACACTTTTTATTGTAAACTTTAAATTATTTGTAGAATCACTAAGAAATAATGCTATTGCCTGCTGAAATTGAATCAAAAACTCTAATCCCTGCATTACGAGCAATTCTTGCTAAAAAACTTGCAGAAGATCATAACATTAGAGAAGATGAAATTTCTAAAATGCTTGGAGTCACTCAAGCGGCAGTTAGCAATTACATTCGTGGAACAAGAGGTGATCCATCTTTGATTGCAAAACTTTTAGCAGAAAAAGAAGTTGCAATTATGATAAATGAATTAAGTGATAGTCTTTCGTCAGACATGGCGTATACACCATCTATTCTTTCAAAATTCATTGGACTTTGTAATTATATCAAATCTAGTTTGTTAATTTGTGAGATACATCATAATTTAGAATCGAATATAGATGAACAAGTATGTAAAGAATGTGAAAACATGCTTCTTAAGGGCCCTGGCAATATCTACTAAATTTTATTTAAAATAATCTCAACAGTTGATGTCATATTACCAATACCTGCGGCTGCCTCAGTATCTACAGTAATTTTTTCAACTTTCGAATTTCCTTTTAGCATTTTTTCTGTAATGATATTTGCAACTGCTACTGCATTTGGAATTGAATTTCCCTTTGCTCTAAGAATAACTCGATTTTTCTTTCCCAGTACCGATAAGACATCAACAGCTAATAACATTACGGGGTCATTTCCAATAGTTATGATGGCATCGTCAGACTTGTCGGTCTGCTCCTGACCACACTGTTCATTTATCTCATCCATGAGCATTACTTAACAATCAGCAATTTTTTGTTCTTTTAAGTTTTATCGACTATTGATTCATTTTTCAAAATAGTCAATTGGGATATTTTGGTAATCTCCATTTGGAAGAACTCTTCTGATGGTGATTGGGATCACTCTTTGTTCAAGTTCTTCCATTGAAATATCCAATGAAATTCTTGCGTTTTTTGGAATTGGAATAAATGGTGGTGCACCTAGAGACAATTGTAATGCTCTTGCACCCATAATTCTTGCCTTTTCATATTTTGTTAATGTTGGTGGCCCAATTGTGATTTTCTCTTTTTCACAAGGAATCTCCACTGGTTCATGCTCTTCTATCTTATCAAGAACTTCTCTATTTTCAATTTCTTTGATTCTATTCTCAAGCTTTTTTTGTTCTTTTTCAGTTAATGGTTCTACTAGGTCTTTTCTATCTATTAATTTTCGATAAGTTTCTAGTGCTTTGTTTAATCCTGCATTTTCTATTTCTTCAGCAACAACTTCATCTTCTGGAACTTCTACCACTTTAGTTTCTTTAACATTAGACAAGTAACAAAATTTTCTTAAAACGTTATATAATCTAATCATTTTAAAGTACAAATTGACTATAGATTCAGTCTCCCGAAAACAAATAATTTTAGAAATTCAAGGAAAATCAAAAATTCCTTGTGATCTTAAACGTCATTTATCTCCAAGAACTGTTGGAACTATAATGAGATCTTTACCATTAGAAGGACATGCTCATTTATTGGGAAAAAGTATTTTGTATTTTGAAACTACTATTGATTCCGGAATTGAGAGAGCAAGAACTGAATTCAAAAAAGGTGATGTTGCATTCTTACCTTCATCCGGAAGCGTTTGTTTTTTTATCGCTGATGTAGTATCTGGAAAAACTATGACGCCTATTGGAAAATTGATTGATAATATTGATGCATTAAAGGATGTTAAATCTGGTGATGTATTTCGTATCTATGAAGAAACTGGTTGATACAAATGGTGTCCTGAATAACCACCAACTCGTTTTACAATTCCTTTATTAACAGATTCTCTTAAAAACGCGTTTGCAGCGGAAATTTTGATTCCTGTCTGTCTTGCAAGATCTTGAACTGTGATTACTTTGGAGTTTTGAATAATTTTTATTGCTTGTTGTTCGTTTACAAGAACTACAATCTCTGCCTTTCTTGGTCCGCCTTCACCTTTATCTTTCTTTGATTTCTTTGAATCTTTAGTATTTGCTGACTTGTCTTTTTTTGCAGCAGTTGGTTTTTTTCCTCCACCCATAATTTGAGAAAAAAATATCCTCTTATAAACGATGAATAGTATCCTTTTGAACTATTTCTTATCAAAAGTTCAAAAAAAAAACTCAAATTATTTTCAAATATAAATAACATCTTGCTTGTTTGATGATATATGGGAGTTGTCTCAAAAGGTGCAAAATGTAGCGTTGACGGTTGTGATCAAAATGGTGCTCGTTCTTTAAATACAGTTAAAGTTGAACGCGCAGGACTACGAGTAACCTCTACAGGAAAAAAATCAGTTCTTTGTAAAGAACATTACAAAGAATGGAAGAAAGAATCTAAAGACGATAGAGATCTTGAACGTGCTCGATATGATAAGTTTTAGTTTTTCTTTTTTGATTTCTTAACCTTGTTTGTTGGGTTATTGAAATAATCATCACTCAATTTATCATATAGTTTGCCCAATTTTTTGTAAAGTCGTTTTGGCTTTCTTGATTTTTGGTTACTTAGAACATATAATGCAAGAATTGGAAATACAATTGTTACATCCGCATAAACTGTAACCATTCCGTGATGTGCATCTTGAACCTTGCCCCAACTCTTACCTTCTTGTAGTGTTGCACCAGACAAGCCTCCAGTATCTGGCCGCGCATCTGTAATTTGAATAATATAGTCCTGTCCTCCATCATTTCGTCTTAGAATCTGGTCTAATAGGGGACCTGTTTGTTGAGCTGTATTCTTTGGAACTCCTCCTCCTAATTCTAAAATGCCTGATTTCTTAGAATCATAAAGAATTGCTGCTTGTTCAAGAATCTCCCTGACAAAGTCTAGATTGTATGTCTTATCTCGTAGTCTATGAACCGCCAAATTCAATGCCAATGATGAATCTTTTATTGTGGAAATGTATACTGGTACATCATAATCATATGCTGTTGTAATGAAACTTTTTTCAGGATATTTTGCATTTTCTTTACTCATCTTTCCCATTAAATTACAAAACTCTGCAGTTGTAAATGATTTATCTGGAAAGTCTTCTCCAAACATTTTCTGAATAACTTGATCTTCTGCTTCTAATGTTTCATAAAATTTGATATAGACATCTCTTATTCTAACAATTTCATTTTCATATAATTTCATATCGTCAACTTCAGAACTTCCTTGTTTTACAGGCAAACCCCATGCAAAATGATCTTCGTGATAGACATTAGCTCCTGTTGTAATAATCCAATCAACAAATCCCCGCTCAATCAATGTTTTAATGATTCCACCAAAGCCAACAGGTGTCAATGCACCCGAAACTGTGAGACAAATTGTTGCGTTTTCTTTGATCATTTTTGCATAAAGTTTAGCGGCCTCTCCAAGACTTCTTCCATTAAATCCTGAACTTGCAAACACATTAACTAAATCTTCGATAGTCATTTTCGGGTCTAATTTTATGTGAGGTATATCATTACCATGAAATTTGTGTGGATCCACTTTTACAAATTAATTTTTTGCTGTTAATTAGTTTTTATTGACATATTATCTGTGACTAGACTTTTTTTCTAGGCTTGAAGGAAAAAATTATGTAAAAATACAAAAATTTTTGTTTTTCAATTCACCTCTTATTTGCTAGATGATATTAATTCATTTTATGCCATTACCCGATTCAAGTGAAAAGCATAACGACTTGATAGATTTGATAATTCAATCAGCCCAGAAAACTGTTGATATCAATAATGGTGATGGCACTATATCTAGAGAAATGCAGATGGACGCCGATTCACTTTGGTGGAAAACCCACACAATATCTTCAAATAATTTTGGTCAATTAGCATTTGAGTTAAAAGAGTTTGAACGAATGGCATTGACAGCTCATGAGAATATGAGTCCAGAAAGGGCTGGTTAAATGGCTCATGATATCCTGGAAATGTCACAAAGTTACAGAAGATCTATTGATGCAAAGAGTTCTGAATCATTACGTGACAAGAATAATTCACAATCAGTTTTGATAGATAATGTTGGAAGAAATAGAGTAGAAAAAGTATACACCATGAAAGACCAAATTAACAAGTCACTCCTCAAGTCGTTTTTGGGAAGAGACAGGGACAGAGACGAGGAATACGATTAATCATGAAAAAACCAGTTAAGCCAAAAAAATTAATTAAACCAATAAAACCAAGACGATAATTATTTAGAATTACTCTTTTTCTTTACTGATTTGTTCATCAGTGTTTGTTACAGCCCATTTTACAATATCATCTGTCTCTTTTTTTGCTTGTGCTAACTTTCTTATTTTTTTAAATCTCTGATTAAACGCTTTTTTGATTTTTTTAAATTCTTCCTTAGTGATGAAGAATTCTGCTAGTCGCTGTTTCCAATAATACTCCATGTCTTTTTCTAAATTATCCTCACCAAGTAAATTTTCATACATCATGTCAAAGTCTTCATCAGAAGTATCAGGATATTTTATGAGAAATTGAACGAATTCAAAAGATGTCCATTCTCTGTTAGAATCATTTTTTATTTTCTTTTTTCTTCCAAACAAACCCATATCACAAACTCTGGAATCTCATTTAGTTAAGCATTTTTGTGTAAATTTAGACACAAATTTCTCTGTGTCTTAAGATATTATTTTATATTTATCATAGACAACGACCCATTTCATTACACGCAAAATTGAATATTCCCATAACAAGCAAACCTGCAAGTCCTAAACCAAAAAAAACCAGTTAGACCAAGACGTTAATCTCTTTGAATTAGCCAGGTGTTTTCAATATCTCCTATACATTGAGATTCTACATGAGTTGAATGCAAGACACATAAGCTCGTCTTGATTTGAAATGAATAACCCTTTTTGTTGAATGTTTCAGTTCTTGGTCAGTGTGCTGATTCATTGCATTTTTCCACTTGACACTTTTTGTCTAGTCTTTGAATAATACTTACGCAAGGATTCTTTGTGTGATGTGTCTAATTTTGAATTTTCAAGCAAATATTACTTATTTAGGAATGATCTAAAATAATACCAAATGAATTTAATTGATATACATGATCCTGAGCGAGTAAACAGAACTCCTGATGATGTTGAGGTTTTGCTCTCCTCTGGGAATTTTGTTCAAGATGGTTTTACAATTTCTAAAGTAGAATTACGTCTTTACAAAGAAAGAACTGATGAAAAATTGGGTGATTATTCTTTGATAACTTCTGTTGTTGAGACTGACAAA
>CATMRH010000014.1 GCA_950073955.1 uncultured archaeon
CAAATTTTCCCATACTACTGTAGTACCAACTATAACATCAATTACTTGAGGATCATAATAGATTTGTCCATCTTCTGGAATTCCAGCTCCTTCTGGAATTGTGACTTTGACTGGTTCTTTTGGTTCTTCAATAACTAATGTTGAAACCATCCAAGGGTGTATGATACACAAATATCCATATTCGCCTATTTCTAAATTAGTTGTATCTAACGTAAAGACATCTCCTGCATTCATTATACTAGAATCAAATGTGTCTCCGTAGTCCACTGCACTAGTAACTGTATGTGGAAGTGAATCTACATTTGTCCATTCAATTGTATATCCTTGTGTAACAACTGCGACATCCGGTTCATAATCTGGATTTCCTTCTTCAGATGATCCTTCTAGAATTTGAATTGCAAAGATCGGTCCTGTTGACATAACTTCTTGGGTTGGTTCTTCAACTCCGACTTGTTGAGTAATCATGTATGTATCAGGACTCACGAATCCAAATGCAAACCACATGATAATTCCTGTTGCAGCTGCAATTCCAACAATGGAACCAACTGGTTTTACTATTGTTGGATGTTTCATTGCTAGATATGCTATGATGATTGCTGGGAATCCAATTGCCATTAAAATTCCTGCTAATGTAACTGTAAAGGCTGATGTATTCATGGTTGCTAAAGCATACAATCCAAATGACAATGAAATTCCTAAAACTACCAAAGTTGTCGCTTTGGCTTTGTTACTAGTTGAAATACCTCCATCTAAGATGCCGACTGCTAAGAAAATTAGTCCTATAAACATGACAAGTCCACTCAAGGCATGTAAACCGTCAATGAACGTATGTGCAATTCCGGCATACGATAAAAAAACGCCAGCCAAGCCTACAGCTGTTAGTCCCATTCCTGGCATCATGAGGTCCCAATTACTCATTCAAGATAGCTGGTAGGACTGAGATACTTATTCCTTTTGAAACATTATGGATCACATAAGACGAAGAAATTAAATGGCTTTGGAATAGGATAGAATGAATTGGGATTTAAAGAAATAATAGAAATATCCAAACCACGGATAGTTGTCCTTCTAGTTATTACTGCAGTTACTTCGATGTATGCAGCAAGTAAATTAGTTGACGGTACCGCTGAACTTGATTATTGGTCATACTTGCACATAATTATTGCAGGAGCATTGGCATCTGCAGGATCTAGTGCCCTAAATCACTATTATGACAAAGATATTGATCCTAAAATGAAAAGAACTAGTACAAGACCTATTCCCTCTGGACGAATGACTGCATCTCATGTTTTCATTTATGGATTAGTTGTAAGCTGTGTCTCTGTAATCTATGGCTACTTTGCTCTAAATCCAGTATCTGCTTTCTTTATTGCTGTTGGTATCTTCTCTTATGTGATTATCTACACAGTTTGGCTAAAACGTCGAAACTCCTCAAACATCGTAATTGGTGGAATTGCTGGTAGTGCAGCAGCTTGGGCCGGATGGTCTGCAGCTACTGGTAGTATGGATTTGTTAGGATTCTTAGTTGGATTCTTGGTATTTGTTTGGACTCCTTCTCACTTTTGGTGTCTTGCAATGAAGATTAAAGATGAGTATGCACAAGCTGAGATTCCAATGCTACCTGTTGTAATTGGCATGCAAAAAACATCAAAGTACATTTTAGGAAACACAATAATTTTAATTCCTTATTCTTTGTTACTTTTATTTATTCCAAATGGAATGGGAATTGTTTACACTGTAATTGCACTAGCCTCTGGTGGACTAATGCTTGCATATCACTATAAGCTAACAAAGAATCCTACATCTGAATTTGCTTGGAAAGCATACAAAGTCACTGCTCCGTATCTTACAATAATTTTTGTAGCAGTTGCATTGGATGCTGCATTTCATTTCCCTCTATTCTAAGTAGTTATTTTTCAAAACCTGGGAAACTTGCTTCATAATCTTTTTCCATCATTTCCTTATTTTGTTCTTCAATTTCGTCTATCTCTTTTTTAACAACAACTATCTCTATCCTACGCTCGTCTTTTGTAATCCATACTACTGTGATAAGACCAAGAATTTCTAAATCTAAAAGTATTTTGTTGAATTTGTCTTCAGGAAGTACATATCCTTCTTTTATTAAGATTTTAAAAAGCTTAACATCTGTTAAGGAATTTACCTCGTTAATCTTGTCATATACTATATTTCGTATTGGAATTGCCATTTTTATCCGTAGAATGATTTATCTCCTGTCTTAGGTACAACGTTAGATATACTTTCTCTTATAGTGTTGTACCATTGATCAACTTCTTTAGTAATAGATGGTTTAATTTGTTTCAAACCATTTGCAAAATCTTGGCTTGAAATTTTTGACGAATTGTTTCTCATTGCCTGAACTGCTGCTTCTCTACAAAGTGCTGCTAAATCTGCACCAGTATAGTTTTGTGTGGCTACCGCAATCTCTTGTAATTTTACATCATTTACTAATGGCATCTTTTTTGTTAAAATCTTGATTATCTCTAATCGTCCTTTTTCATCTGGAGGCTCTACATATAGAACCAAGTCTAGTCTTCCTGTTCTTAACAATGAGTTATCCAAAATATCTGGTCTGTTTGTAATTCCAATTACTACAACTCGTGAAGAAATACCTTCTTCTATTTCTGTTAGCAATTGACTTAGAACATTTTCACTTGCTCCTCCTTCTCCTGATTTATAACGTGCTAGTGAATCAAGTTCATCAAAAATTACTACACATGGTGCCGCTGCTTTTGCTTTTCTGAATATTTCTCTAACAGCTTTCTCAGATTCCCCAATCCATTTTGAAAGGATCTCAGGACCTCTAACTAAAATCATGTTTGCACCAGTTTCAGTAGCAACCGCTCGTCCAAGTAGTGTCTTTCCACATCCTGGAGGTCCATAAATCAAAGCTCCTCTTGGTGGTCTGACCCCCATCTTTGTAAACTTGTTTGGCTCTTTCATTGCTACAATAAGATTCTCTGTTAATGATTTTTTGATCTTATCTAATCCTCCAACATCTTTCCACCAGACTTTTGGTCTTTCAACATAAAATTCCCTCATTGCTGTAGGAACTACCTCATGCATTGCATCGTAAAAGTCGATTAACTTGATCTGCATTGATTGTAATACTTCTGAAGAAATTTTTTCTGTTTCAAGATCTATTTCTGGTAGATATCTCCTGATTGACTTCATTGCTGCTTCTCTACAAAGTGATTTGATGTCTGCCCCTGTGTATCCGTGCAGTTCTGATGCCAAATCTTTCAGATCTACATCGTCACTTACCGGCATTCCTCTAGTGTGAATTAAAAGAATTTCTAACCGTCCATCTTCGTTAGGTACAGATATCTCAAATTCTCTATCAAACCTACCTGGTCTTCTAAGTGCTGGATCAACACCTTCTGGTCTGTTTGTAGCACCAAGTACAATTACATTTCCTCGGTCAGTAAGACCATCCATTAATGCCAACAATTGAGCAACAACTCTTTTTTCAACATCACCGTAAACTTCTTCCCTTTTTGGTGCAATTGCATCAATCTCATCAATGAAGATTATACTTGGGGAGTTGTCTTTAGCTTCTTTGAAAATTTCCCTAATTTTTGCTTCTGTTTCACCATAATACTTGTTCATAATCTCTGGACCATTAATCAAAAACATGTTAGCTTCTGATTCACTGGCAAGAACTTTTGCAAGTAATGTCTTTCCACATCCTGGAGGTCCGTAAAGTAAAATTCCACTATGTGGTTCAACTCCTAATCTTGTAAACAACTCAGGATGTCTTAATGGAAGCTCTACAATCTCTCTCATTGCTTTAACTTGTTCCCTAAGTCCTCCAACTTCTTCATATGTCACTCGAACTTTTCTATCGACTGCAGTTTCTGCTGAAATTTTAAGAATTGTAGTTCGATCTATCTTAACTACTCCTTTTGGAGTGGTCTTTGTAATTTTAAAGTCCATAGAATTTCCTAATATCATTACAGAAATTTCATCACCATGAGTAATTGGCAATCCTTTCAATCTATTTTTAACAAAATCTGTAAATTCTTTGTCTACTGTAACAGAATCATTTACAGGTGTTAAGGAAATTGTTTTTGCAATCTTTGATGCTACTTTTCTAATTTTGACAATATCGTTTAGTGATGCTCCAACATTTTTTCTTGTTTGTCCATCAACTCGTATGATATCTGGAAATTTCTCATCTTCGTCAACTGGCCAAACAACTGCACAGCTAGATCTTGAACCCATCACTTCAATAATGTTACCCGGACTGACTTTGAGAAAATCCATGGCTTCAGGTCCAATTCTAGCCCGTTTTTTACCAACATCTCTTTGCTTTGCTTCCCCAATCCGCATTTGCAAAGGCTCTTCTTTGCGTACCAAAAAATCACCTATTTCATGTCAACTGACATTCTACTCATATTGAGAACTTCTAATTCACTGACGCCCTCAGTTGATTTAACAGTATTTTCTAATGAATCCATTTGTCCTTCCTTATCCTCTAAGACGAATTCTGCTTTTAGAAACTCTAATCCAAAAGCCAATGGTTCTTTGACATGTCTTTTCATTACAATTCCTTCTTTTAGTGATGACTTGATAGATTCTGCTAGTTTGTCCAAGTCTACTTCAATATCTTTAGGAAGAATTTTTGCGATTAATAGTAATTGAGCCATTTTCTTAAGGTCCCTGAAAATTACATGAAGAACAAGTATAGTTTCTTGCTGCTTCTCTGCAACTTTGACATCTCCAAATTAAATCAACACCACAATTAGGACAATTGAATTTTACACATTTATCATTAGGCATAATATGTCTGTGACAACAACTACATGTTGGTAACGAAATCGTAGATGACATACCCCGATTTTCGGTCAACATCATTTATACCTTTCTTAGAATTTGAGCACATTTTAGCTAAGTAATTTTTTCAACTCTCCACCAATTAGAGTTTGTGCAGTTTTAATCGAACCTTTCATTCCTAGTAATTTTATAATGGAGCTAGTATGAAAATCAAAATCATCTTTCTCTGAAATTTCTTTTACGATCTCTGGTGTAATTGACTCAAATAGTTTATTGATTGTTTTATTGTCTACTCTCTCCAAAATTTTTCTTGCAAATATCTGTTTTGCAAATTCTTTACCAAATCTTTTTGTCCATTTTTTTTGATATTGTTCAAGATCTATTCTGTTATTTGTTTTCAAAAACTTTGATATCGCTTGTCCTGCATAAACCCCTCCCATTCCACTAGTAAAAATTCCACCTGCAGTTGTTGGTTTAGCTTGTCCTGCAGCATCTCCAACCGTTACTGTTTTTCCTTCTACAAACTTTGCAATAGGCCCTTTTACCCAGATTGGGGCAAAAATTTTTCTAATTGTTGAATAATTTCCTTTTTCTTCAAGAATCTTATCTAATGTTTCAGATATGTTGATTCCTCTTCCTGCAACTCCCACTTTGCCTTTACCTTCATCAGATGGAATGACCCATGCAAAGAATCCTGTATATTTTTCTTGATCAAACATTACTTCTACTTTTCCTTTCTTAATCCAATCCGCGTAAATTTCATATTGTGCTGATAATAAAATTCCAGTTCTGTCTTTGTGTACAAGTGACGAAACTCCTCTTGCATCAACAAAAATCTTACAATCAATTATCTCTTCATTTGTTCTAATCCCTGTGTCTGTAATCTCCTGAAAACTTGTTCTGACTTTAATTACTGCCCCATTTTTCTGAGCTTGAAAAGCTATTTGCTTATCTAACTCTCTTCGACTAATTTCAACTACTTTTTGTTTTTCTGAATTAATTGTAAAACTATTCCCATTAGGTGCTGTGATTTCAGCAGATTCTATCATATGATCAAAAGTTTTTCTAAATGGGATTACTCCTAGTTCTTCTAATCCTGCCATACTAACTAATCCGCCACAATGTTCAGGAGTCCCTATCTCATAATCTTCTTCAATCACAAGTACTGAAAATCTCTTTGAAGCAATTTCTCTTGCACATAATAACCCTGCAACACTTCCTCCAGCAACTACAACATCAAAGTTCATAGATTTTGTTTCTTTGTCAATTATTTAACTCAAAAGTTTTACATCAAGCCTGTATTTCATTACCGTATGGGAAATATCAAACAAGTAATTGTAGTTAGAACTGATCTAGAGATGGGAAAAGGAAAGATTGCAGCACAAGTAGGCCATGCTTGTGTTCTTGGTTCAGAACATGTGAGAAAATCTCACCCCGAATGGTATGATGAATGGTGGGATGGACAAGAGAAGGTTGTACTGAAAGTTTCTGGTATCAAAGATTTACAAGAAATTAAAAGACATGCAATTGATTTGAACCTTCCATGGTCTGAAGTCACAGATGCTGGACATACGCAGATAGCTCCTGGAACAACAACATGTATCTCAATTGGTCCAGCTCCTGAAAATCTAATTGACAAAATAACTGGTGATCTAAAATTACTCTAACTTATTGGGAATAAGATATAACACGGCTAGATATTTTTTGAGATATGAAGAAAAAGGGTCTTTTGGTGGTTCTCTTTTTTGGTGGAATCATGGTAACTTCAGGTTTTGGACTACAAAGCATGATGCAGCCTCCTCCTGAAGATAATCCAGAGTTCACAATTACTGGAACACCCGCTGATAATTTTCCTGATGTACAACGCGCTCAATTTTGTGGTTCTGGTGATGCAAAGTCTACTGACTATGTTCGAGAATTCTCAATTCCAACACCATGTACAAATCCATTGGCAGTTGTAACAGATTATGATGGAAATGTTTGGTTTACTCAAACGAATACTGGCAAACTAGCAAAATTTGATCCTGTCACTGAAAAATTTACAGAGTATGACAATCCTTTGTGGCCATTAGGAGAACGTTCTATGATGTGGGGAATTGATTATGCCCCCGATGGTTCTGTGTGGTTCACTGATGAAAGATTTGATTCAATATGGAAATTTTCAACTATTGATGAGAAATATGAGAGAATAGCATATCCTTCTGAAGGAAACTCTTTACCACAAAAACTCCAAATTGTTGGCTCTCAAATTATTATCAATGATTTTACTGGAAATAAACTAACATTATTAGATGCCAATCCCTCTAGTGGCGAAATAAATTATCTTAGCATTCCATCACCTGTTGATAATTCTGTAACCGCAGATTTTGCAGTAGATGCAAATGACAATATCTGGTTTACAAATTGGTTATTCCAGCAAGGTGGGGTTTTAGTAAAATTTAATCAAAATGGGTATCTTGACTTAGCTGCAAATTCTGGTGAACAATTTCTTCCTTTAATTGATTTTGTTAAAGTCTATCAATTACCACCAGAACTACTTACTCCAAACGGCGCTGTGGTAACTGATGATGGAACTATTTGGTTAGCAGACACTACATCATCCTTCTTCTTTAGTTTTGATCCTTTCACTGAACAATTTACTCAGTATGTTACAGCTGAACCCCAACTTAGTACCTATGGGAATCAAACAGGTGTAGTCAACTACCCAATCTCTAGACCCTATTGGATTGAAGCTGATCTACAAGGACGCCTTGTTTTTAATGAACAAACTGCAAACAACATTTCTGTAATGGATCCAAAATCCCAGTCTCTTGTAGAATATCATATTCCTTCCAAGAATCCTTACTGGGCTGATTGTGATCCTGGAACTGGTGTTATGTTAGATAATTGTGGTGTAGCTCAAATCTTCGACTTTACAATTTATGGTGAAAAAATTTGGTTTACTGAATGGGTAGAAAATAACATTGGGGTCGTTGATACCTCTGTGCCATTACCCATTGAAATTCAACTAGAATCTGATTCCTTAACACTTGCACCAGGAGATTCACAATCTCTCAACTTTGTCGTATCTCCTAAATCACAAAAAGACATGTTGAATGTTTCATTAATTCTATCTACAACTCATGAGTTTTTGAAAATCGACCTTGTTAATGATATTCCTGGAACATTTCAATTAGATTTTGATGCTCCTCAACCAATACTTGCAACCATTACAGCATCAGAAGATGCTACACCTGGAACATACAAAGTTCTACTTGGAGCACAATCTCCTGATATAGCAATTAGCAAATTTGTTACAGTGACAATAGAGTGATACCAAATTTAGATTCTGAAATAGGTATTACTGTTTACAGTACAGACTTTAACGGAATTGGAGGGAAAATTAGAGTTGAACCTGAAGATTTTCAAGTAACTGAATTAATTTCTCAAAGAGCACAAAACTCCATTAATGATCAAGAAGGTTATGCCGTATACAAACTAAAAAAGAAAAAGATTGACACTAACCATGCTTTATCTGATGTTTTTAGAAAAAAAGGAATTCGGTTAAAGGCTCTAGGACTAAAAGATGCATCTGCTATAACAGAACAATTTGTTTGCTCTGGAAATAAAGGAAAAATAATTGAAAATTTTTCAACTGACAAGTACTCTCTTGAAAAAATTGGCTTTGTAAAAAAACCATTGTCAAAAAAGGATATGGTATCAAATCATTTCAAAATTAAAATCTCTGATTGTTCTAATGATTTGTCTTCTTTTACTCAATATAACAAAATTCTGAATTTTTATGGCTATCAGCGATTTGGTTCAAAAAGACCTGTAACTCATCTTATTGGAAAGGCAATTTTGCAGAGGGATTTTAAAAAAGCTGTTGATTTGATTTTATTTTTTACATCTCCTTATGACTCAAAGGAAAATACTGAGATTCGTGAGAAACTTTCTGATAAGGAAAACTATGAAAAATATTTTGACCAGGTTCCATATCAAATGGATATTGAAAGAATTGTTCTAAAAGAAATGATTGAACATGGCGATGCACTTCGTGCAATTCGTTCTATTCATATATCATTGAGAAGATTTTACATTCAGGCCTACCAGTCTTTTCTTTTTAATCAGTCTCTAAGTTCCGCCTTTTCTGATGGCGAAAACCTATTTGAAGCCCAATTAGGTGATGTCTGTTTTGATTTTCATAGTGTAATTGGAAAATATGTGAAAGGATTAGATCAACGACTAGCATTGCCATTTATTGGATACTCATATTACAAAAAAACAAGATTTGATTATCAAATCTCCAAAATACTTGAACAGGAAGAAATTACCCCAAAAGACTTTTTCATAAAAGAGATGCAGGAAGTAAGTAGTGAGGGAGGTTTTAGACAAGCTGCAATCCATTGTTCTGACAATTCATCATATGATACTACGGTAGAGTTTTCATTATCTAGAGGTTCTTTTGCAACAATCCTATTAAGAGAAATAATGAAACCAAAAGATCCAATAATTGCAGGTTTTTGAGATCTATTTACTGAGATAATTCTTTAGATGTCTTTAAGTTAGTGTATTTTTAAGAAAATATAGTTGAGATGGACAAAGCCTACATGTTAATTAGTTGTGAAATTGGAGAGGAACAATCACTTTGTTTGCAACTAAAAAATATTCCCGAAGTCAAAGATTGTATGATAACTTATGGCAATTATGATGTTGTTGCTAAATTTGTCACTGACACTCCTTCACAAATGAACGAAATAATTATATCTAAAATTAGAAAACTCCAAAATATTAAAAGTACCATTACCCTTCGTGTGATAAACTAATTTCTTTTGATTATACTAATTCCAATTCCCACAGCAGCTATGATTATTCCTAATATTGCAATTTGAATGCCATAAGTAATCCAATCTGGATTAGAATACATAAACGAGGATTCTGGTCCTATCACTGATTGTCCTTGAAGATGGAATATTAATCCAAAAATCAAGATAGTGATGCCTAGTATGACTAATGGGGTTAATCTCTTCATGAAGAATCTACTTGGCTTCTGCTAAAAAGGGTAAACAGAATTGATAATTTGACCAAATGATTTTTCGATTTGGCTTTTAATGATTTTCTTAATAATTCAAAAGATGTACAACTGGAATGATAACTCCGAATCAAATGGTCACAAACATCTAGGTTTGATATTATTTGTCACTGCTGCCTTTCTTGCAGTTATTTTATTCCTAATTTTTCATCCTCAAATTGAGTCCATTAACAAAGAATCTCCTATTTTGATCAATATTATGTTCATTCCTGCTATGGCAGTAGGATTTCTTTATGGGGTTAGAATTACAGAACGAGCAGTTAATCCTTCAAAAATCCGTAGTGCATTTAAAAGATCAAGCATAAAACTTCTCTTGTTCTTTTTTGTAATTGGTGGCATGTTTAGCTCTGTAAACTTTGCAATAAATGGAGGTAGTGTAATGCCTGATGTTACAATTTTAAACGATGGGCTTTTAGTTTGGTTAAATGCATTTGTCACAGTAAATGGTGGTGCAACTTTCCTAATAATTACTAGCATTGCATTGATGACAGCAGCTTCCAAAAGAATTGTTGGAATGGACTTTGGATTTTTAAATAGAATGGTAACATTTGTTGGAACATTTGTATTCTTTACGATGCTTGTTCTAAGTTTCACAAAATCTGATCCAACATCATCGGGTGTTTTCTTGTATACATTTTATCAAGCAGGAATTGTTGGTGGTGCATTTTATGCAATGAATAGATTAACAAAAAATAAAAATATGCTAGAAGACTTTAGTAAAGGATACTGATTTTACTCATCCAAATCTACAAAAATTCCTGAGATTTCGTTGTTAATTCTATCCCAATATTTTTCACAACCATCAGCTTTAAAATCATTTTCCTTACATTCATTGAAATGAGCTGTATTGTCTCTTTGCATGTTATCTGAAAAGAGTACATCTTCACCAATTGCTAATGCTAAAAGACCAACTGCTGCAAGACTTGCGGCAACCACAATCATCGCAAATCCTGCTTGTGCGTTATTGCCATACTTTGTCATTTACAAAAAATCCATAACTCTTGAATTTAATCTTTTCAAGTTTGGATTTTGCGATCAAATTAGGGTACTAGTATAGTTTTTTGGGAAAAAAAGAAAAGAAAGCAGTAGAAAATACATTCATTGAGCATTCAAATTCTCCAGTATGAATTTCTTGGACCTGTACCTCTTGATGAATGGGGACCTCCAATGGAAAAACTGGTATACTTGATCTTTTCCAGAGACAAGGACAATTTCAATATCGTTTATGTTGGTGACTGTGAAAAGACTGATGACAAGTCTTTTTTTGTTCAAAATTCACATTTCGAATGTTGGGTCCAACAGTCAAAGTCTGAAAAATCTTTGTATCTTGCAATATTGCCTTTGTTTGAATCAAATAGTAATTACAGACAAAATTTAATCAATAAGATAATAACTCACTACAAACCACCTTGTAATTCTGCTGACATTCCTGAAGTAAAACCTGATTATGTTGTTCGAAAAACAGAAGAACCAAGTTTAGAGCCAAAAAAATTTTCTTGTCCTTGTTGTGGCTCTGAAATGAAACCTGAAAAAATTCTTGAAAAATCTACTCTCTATCGTTGTACTGGTTGTGGAATAAGCGATACAAAGCTTAACTCTTAACTTTATTTTGCACATCAAACAATTGCAACATTAACAAGTCTATCGCCTTTTTCAAATGCTGAAATTCATTAATTGAATGCATTTGGCCTTCTATCAAAGCTCTCATGATTTTAATTGAATTTTTTTGATAATCATCTGACGCAACAATTTCCATAGCATTAAGTTTTGATAATATGTTGTCCAGGTCTTGAATCATTTCATCTGATGGTTTGTGTTTGTCCATAATTTATCTGAAAAGATTTTGATATATGAATCGTTACAACAGATCTTCATCAATCTTTTCGATTGGATCCAAGAATTGTTGACATGTACAGGTTGGGATTTGACATTTACCTGCCTTGATCATTGAACTACTGTCTTCACTTGGGATATGTACTTCGTCTGTATGGTGGCATCTCTTACAATTCATAGCAAAAAATCAATTTCTCCAATATTTAAGCCCAAAGTCAAGGAATTAGAACTGCTCTTGCCTCAATTTCCGAATCTTTTAATTTTTTGAGTACTTCATTTGCGCTTTCTAATGGAAATGTTTGAGAAATGACTTCGATGTTTTTTTCATCACATATCTTTATGACTTGCTCCATGTCTTTTGTTGTACCTATTAGAGTTCCCCTGATTGTCTTTTCTTCAAATGCCATAAATGCTGGGTTTTCTCCAACTGTTGCAATTACAATCAATCCTCCCTTCTTTACTGACTTTATCGCAGTATCAGTAACAATATCTGCTGGTGCAAAAACTATAGCAGCATCTAGCATTCCATGTTTTTCTTTTAATTTATCTAGGAACTCTTCTTGATTTTCAGAAAAAGTCATTGCATCCATCGCACCTAATCTTTTTGCAACATCTAGATGATTTTGAGTTCTAGAAAATGCAATCACATCACAATTTTCTACTTTGGCAAATTGAACTGCCATGTGGCCAACTCCACCAATTCCAAAAATTCCAATTTTTTTATGTAGTTCTGGTTCTGCAGCTTTAACTGCTTTGTATGCTGTGATTCCGGCACAAAATAATGGTGCAGCATATTCTGGTTTCATACTTTCTGGGACTTTGGTTGCAAAATCTTCTATCACTGTAATGTATTCTGTATATCCTCCCTTGAAAGATTCTCCTGTTATTGTTGATGATTCGCAAAGGTTCTCTTTTCCTACTTTACAATATTGACAGTCTTTGCATGTCTCAAGAAGTGGAGTAATCCCTGCTCTATCTCCAACTTTGAATTTAGTAACACTTTCTCCAATCTGAACTACTTTTCCAACTATTTCGTGACCTGGAACCGTTGGAAGAGTTGGTGGAATTCCTATGTCTTTCCAATCTCCTTCAATCCCGTGAAGCTGTGAATGACAAACTCCACATGCTTCAATTTTTAGTAAAATCTCATTTGGCCTTTGAATTTCATGCCTATCTATCTCAGTAAGTTTCAATGGGTTTGTCTCAATCGCAGCACATTCAGAAAGTACCATTGCACGCATTTTTTCCATAATTTCAAAAATCAAGCACGAAATTTTAAGATTCGCACATTAGAAAAATAAAGGGTTAACGTTACATCATATTATGACTCAAATTTCAAACGAAGATCGTGAAAGAGTTAAACTATTACGGCTTGTTTCAGACTCTAAAAATGAATTCAAAAAACTCTCTCTGGAACAATTAAAACGTCTGGAGAAACTAGTTGAAAAAAAAGATTACAGTCATGACAAAAAAGCCCACAAATCAAAAATGAAATTACTAGGAAAAATCAATGTTAGGATTTACGAAATAACAGAAGGACGAAGTATCTGGGGCTAAACAAACCAATTAAGTACAAATATTCTAACGATTTTGATTAACTATGACAGAAAACAGTCTGATTAATGAATCAAGTCCATATTTGCTTCAGCATGCACACAACCCTGTTGACTGGCATGCATGGAATGATGAGACACTAAAAAAAGCAAAAGATGAAAACAAGCCAATTTTTCTGAGTATTGGATATAGCTCATGTCACTGGTGTCATGTAATGGCACACGAATCATTTGAAAATGAAGAAGTTGCCAAATTTATGAACGAGAATTTTGTGAACATAAAGGTTGACAGAGAAGAAAGACCTGATATTGATGATATTTATCAAAAAGTTTGTCAGATAGCAACAGGTCAGGGCGGTTGGCCATTGAGTATCTTTCTTACTCCAGATCAAAAACCATTCTATGTTGGAACTTATTTCCCTGTATTGGATTCCTATGGACGTAAAGGATTTGGAAGCATTTGCAGGCAACTCTCACAAGCATGGAAAGAAAAACCAAAAGATATTGAAAAATCTGCTGAGGGGTTTCTTGATGCCCTACACAAAACCGAAACTCCCAAAGTTTCAGCAAAATTAGAACGAACTATACTTGATGAGGCTGCCATGAATCTGTTTCAAATAGGCGATTCAACTTATGGTGGATTTGGCTCTGCTCCTAAATTTCCAAATGCTGCAAATATTTCGTTTTTGTTTCGTTATGCTAAACTTTCAGGTCTCTCAAAATTCAATGAATTTGCGCTCAAAACTCTCAACAAAATGGCAAAGGGCGGGATCTTTGATCAAATTGGAGGTGGTTTTCATAGATATTCCACTGATGCAAAATGGTTGGTTCCTCATTTTGAAAAAATGCTTTATGACAATGCTTTGATTCCTGTAAATTATGCAGAAGCCTACCAAATAACAAAAGACCCTTTCTATCTTGATGTATTACAAAAAACACTTGATTTTGTACTACGTGAAATGACTTTGCCAGAAGGCGGATTTTATTCTGCATATGATGCAGACTCTGAAGGAATAGAAGGAAAATTCTACGTTTGGAAGAAAAGTGAAATTAAAGAAATTCTTGGTAGTGATGCTGATCTCTTTTGTCTTTACTATGATGTTACTGATGGAGGAAACTGGGAAGGAAATAATATCCTTTGTAACAATCTCAATATCTCAACTGTTGCTTTCAATTTTGGAACTACAGAAGAGAAGGTTCAAGATATTTTAAAATCATGTTCTGAAAAATTATTAAAAGTTCGCTCAATGAGAACCCGTCCAGGTTTAGATGATAAGATATTAGTTTCATGGAATTCACTAATGATTACCGCATTTGCAAAAGGTTATCGTGTAACAAACGATCCAAAGTATCTAAATGCTGCAAAAACTTGTATTGCCTTCATTGAAAGTAATCTCTTTACAGATGGCAAACTATTACGAACTTACAAAAACGGAACCGCAAAAATTAATGGATACCTTGAAGATTACTCCTATTTTGTTAATGCATTATTAGATGTATTTGAAATTGAACCTGAACCCAAATATCTTAAACTAGCTTTGAAACTTGGACATCATTTAGTAAATCACTTTTGGGATTCTGAGAACAATAGCTTTTTTATGACCTCAGATGATCATGAAAAACTAATCATTCGACCAAAAAGCAATTATGATTTATCTTTGCCCTCAGGAAATTCTGTTTCTGCTTTTGTGATGCTTAGATTATATCATCTATCTCAAGAGCAAAATTTTCTTGAGATTGTCACCAAAATTCTGGAATCTCAGGCACAAATGGCAGCTGAAAATCCCTTTGGATTTGGGTATCTACTTAACACCCTTTCTATCTATTTGCAAAAACCTGTAGAAATTACCATTATCAACACAGAAAATTCTGAGATCTGCAAATCTCTTCTTACAAACTATTTGCCTAATTCCTTCATGGTTACAATTCAAAATTCTACTCAGTTAGAAAATCTATCTGAATTTCCTTTCTTTGCTGGAAAAACTTTTGAAGATAAAACTTCAGTTTTTGTTTGTAAAGATTTTTCTTGTTCTCTACCATTACATACAATTGATGAAATAAATTCACATCTTTAGATTTTTTTCAAATCCACCTCAATTATATTTCCAACTTGAGGCCTTCCCATATTATTATATCTTGATTTTGGCATTGTTATTGTGATTTGTGTTTGTTGATAGGTTTTGATATTGACAGTTGGTTGAGCTTGTAATATTGCTTCTAGTAATGGCATAACCTGCTCTTTAGTTTCTGAATCAAGCTTTTTTGCAACATTTTCTATAATCAACTGTTTCTGTGAAACTGGCTCAGTTGTGACATTTTCAATTAATGTCAATTGAACCATTTGAGCGTTATCCACTATTTGTGTAATTTTAAATTCGTTTATTTCTGACAACATTCAGTTTGATTTTCTTGATGATTTATCTTTAACGAATTGAGAAATATAGTGCAAATACTGCTATCCCCACAGCTGAGGCTACTCCTAACCCAAAGATGATTTTACTTCCATCTACTTTCATGATTCTTTTTCTTACAAATACAATTAAACTGTAACTAATTTCCTATTTTTTTGAAAACCACTTTATTATAATTTCTACGTGGTGTTTTTATCAAAAATCCATAATTCTTGTAATCATAACTATACAATTAAAAATAATAAATTATGAATTATTTTCTGCCGAATCTTGTTCTGACTTGTTTTCTGATTCCTTTTCATCGACTTGCACTCTAGATTGCCCAAGTACAGATTTTTTGATTAGAGGGGCTCGTTCCTTTATTATTTGATTAAATTCTCGCATATCTTCTAAACTCGGTGTCAGCTGTTGGTTTTGGTATGCTTGTAAAAATCCAGAATACACACATCCTGTGATGATTCCAAATGTAGTGTCTGGAACAGATTCTACCTCTGGAACAAAATTTTCTGCAATCTGTCTATATGATTCTGATTCACTAATGTAGTAATCAATCAAACTGTCGATGAAATCCTTATTCTCTTTAGAAATTACCATGACTTTTTCTATTTTTCATAGTTTATTTAATTGTCTTTGATAAATCGTTTATTTATTCATAAATTATTTTCTAGATGTTGTGGAAGTTAGAATTAGATGAAGGCTATTTTCGTATATTTGATTCCAAAAAATTGATTGTGGGATATTTTGATCCTGATTATGGTGAAATTTATCCAAAAGAAAATTCTGAAGAAATTATTTTATCCATGTTAAAAAACTATGACAAAATTTTGGGCGGGGTCATTATGGTTCCTCTTGTCAAGTTTGGGTTATTTGATACTGATTTGGATACAAGTCTTTCTGAAGTGGTACAAAATGTAAATCGAGTAACAGAACATTTACAAAAATGGAAAAATTTCTTATCTCAAACAAACCGTCTTGTTCACTCTATTAGAATATCTCATACTGATCAAGATATGTTAACAATTACTTTTAAGGTGAAATTTTCAAAATCAACACCTCTAGAAAAAACAAAACTAATGGAAGAAATTTTTCCTACCTTAGATTTGTTACAGAAATCAGGTTTGGTATGATTCTGCCTGAATACCTTGTGATCCCAATATATGTAAATAATGTCCCTACTAACAAAACAAATGTTCCAGCAGGAAATTCTGGAACAGCTGCATACTCTTCTGATTCTGCAATCAACGTATAATCATTTATTCCATTAGTTTGAATTTTATCAGGTATAGATACTACAAAGAACGCATAATCATTTGCTCTCAGGTAATCTGGTTGTGGATGAATTCTTGATACTGCTGCAACATTTCCTTCATTGTCGTAAAGTGTAGCAATCACTGCCACAGTGTTGGCTGTAATATCTCCTCTGTTGATAACAGTTCCAGTTATCATCAAATTATTGTAATTGTCTCTAGATAACTCTGATTCAGTAATATCTATAGCCTGATTTTTTGGAGGACTAACTTTGTAATCTAATTCCAACGAATATGATTTAGTTTTTTTTTCTTCATTATCTGTTAAAACAAGATCAAATGGACTTTTCATTCCTGGCATGATTGTATTTACTAAGGAACTTGTTTCCTTTGTTGCAATTAGGTTTCCATCTTCATCAAGTAAAGTTACGTAAACATTAATTTGGTTTAATGGAACTTCTAAATTGTTAATAATTTCACCAACAATGTGAAGTGCTTTGTCATCCCCTATGTATTGCTGATCATTTTGGATAAATACTTCTCCAAATGCTAATGGAATTAATCCAACAAAAATAATTGTAATAATGAAAAATTTTTCCATAATTTATTTGCATTATATTCTTTAAAGAAGTTTATGTTAAATTTTTGATACTGTTAATAGTCTTAGATAAAATAACTGAAAATTTTTAAAGTTAAGGAAGATGCTCAATCTTCCATTTTTCTGCCTCATTGATACAATTGAACCAATCAATTTCTATTTTATCTGAATCAAATTCTTCTGATTCGTTTTTAAATTCAATATCACATTGACTTTTCATATTTTCTGATACTTGAATGACTTTTTGTGTTAAACCACTTTGTGGGGCTTCAAACTTTTCTCCCTCATCATAATTTTTTACACCTGTTTTAGCTGAATAAAATTCAACTAATCCTAGCATCTCATATTCTAAAGCTTCTTGAAATTGCGTATCTGATCTTATTTTTGCTTATTCATCTCCTGTTTTCATCCATTCAATGAATTGTGAATCACTTTCTAACTGAGTTTCAGATGAGATCTTTAACAATTCCACTGAACTCTTGAACAGTTCTGGTGGAGTTAATTCATCATACTTTGAAATTATTCCTTCAAACTCCTTCAAATGTTTTTCATAATATTCCAACAATTCTTCTTTTGAAATATCTCCTTCATTCCATCTAGTTTTCTCAGAATAGAATTTTTTTTGTAGATCACTAACCTCTTTTTCAATTTGTTCTAATCCAATTCCAAACTGTAGACCTTTTTGTTTGGTTTGTTCAGCTGAATAGTTGTATGCTGCAATTGTTCCAATAATAAGAATAACAATTGAAGTAATTATGATGTTTTGAATTT
>CATMRH010000015.1 GCA_950073955.1 uncultured archaeon
TATTTTGAGACAATCCAAAATCAATGACAAAAACAGTATTTTGGAACAAGATAAAATTTGATGTTGTCAAATCTCCATGCATTACTCCATTTTTGTGCATCGTTCCAACTAATTTTCCAATTTCTTTTAATAATTCAATAATTTTTAATTCAGGTAAATCACGAACTAGTTTTCCAGGAATTTCTTGCATTACGATTAAGGTTTTTTTCAAGTTTACAAAGTAAACAAGAGGTGTTGGAATTCCAAACGACTTTACTTGAGATATTATCTGAGATTCTTTTATTGTTCTTTGTTTTCGTATTTTTGAATCAAGAGAGGAATTGCGATAATTTTTTGTTTTTCTAATTTTAAGAATTGCTTTAGAATTTTGCCATTTAGTTTGATATATGTCAGCTTCTGCTCCTTTTTTTCTTAATTTCATTAACATTATATCCAAAGGAATTCAATAAAAATTAATCATGGAAGAAGGAGAAAAGAAAATAAGACAAGAAGATTGTAATGAAGATAATTTGGGTTCAGGAATTCTGACGTTAACTAACAAGAGATTAGCATTTGATAAAACTAGGGCACGAATAATGGATTTTTCTAAACATATTGGTGATACTATACTAGATGTTTCATTAGACGATGTGACTAAAGCATGGAAGGAGGGATTACTAATAAAAAAAGTATGTTTTACTGCAAAAGCAAGTAAAGATGAAAAGACTTACAAGTTTGGAGTTTTCAATACAAAAAGTTGGCTCAAAAGTATTGATGAGGCAATTAATAATAACAAAAATCAATAATCTACTTTAACTGAATCTAATCTCCAAGATTGTATAACCAAAGTATCTTTTAGTAAAGCACCTTGTTTGACTTGTGATTCTAAAAGTCCAGTCCAGCATATTTGACTTCCACAATCTCCAGCATATTGTATCGGTACTGTAAAGAATTTGCATCTGTGTCGTTTGCATACAGCTTGAAGCATTTCAGATAATCTTTTGTTTGCTGCAACACCACCTACTATCATTAATTCTTTTTTACATGTAAATGACAAAGCACGCTCTACAACCTCACTAATCATTGCAAAAGCAGTTTCTTGAAGTGAATAACATGCATCAACTTTACTTTGCTTTAAAATAGATTTTGTTGCAGACAATAAACCTGAAAAAGAAACATCATTTCCTTTTACTGAATATGGTAACATGATATAGTTTGAAGATGTAGATGCTAACTCTTCTATACTTTTTCCACATGGAGAAGCAAATCCAATAGATCTTCCAAATTGATCAAGTAGTTGACCCAATGTAATATCTAAAGTTTCACCAAAAACTCTCCACTGCTTGTTAAGAAATGCCAAAAGCATAGTATGTCCTCCAGATACTAAAAGTACCAAAGGATTGGTTGCACCTGTAAGTAATTTTCCTAATTCAATATGACCAATTGCGTGATTGACAGGATAAATTGGAATTTTATAAAAAGAAGCTAAAGATCTTGCAACAACTGCACCAACGCGTAAACATGGACCTAATCCTGGACCTGCAGCATAAGAAATAAGATCTAGATCTTTAATTGTAGTATTTGCTTCTTTAAGACATTCAGACAACACTAAAGAACTATTCTCAATATGATGACGTGATGCTTCTCTTGGATGAATTCCCTCTCCATCTGCAGGACGATAAATTTTTCGGACATCAGAAAGAATCATTCCTTTCTTTCCTTTTTTTTCAATTATAGCACAAGAAAATGTATGAGCTGTGCTTTCAATTCCCAAACCTAGCATATCATCCTCTACTTAATGTGGATACAATTTTGATCACATCCCCACTTTTTAGTTTCTGATCACCACTGATTCTTTGTTTGGTTTTACAATCAATTGCATGTAAGAATCCCTTAGCAATATCTGCATGAATTAAACTTGCTAAATCTTTTGCAGTAGAATTTTGTGGGAGTAATTTTGTGTCAGGTAAAATGACGCCATCTTTGTTGGTTAGTTTAGTTTCATCTTCTACAGGATATACAACGATAAATTTTAGAGAATCAAAAACAGCAGTATTTAGGATTTTCTGAATACCAGTAGATCTAATTTTAGAAAACACAGACTTTACCAAATCTAATGCTTTTTGTTGAGAAGGTAGAATTTCTTTTCCTTCAATAATTTTAAAATCTTCATCTCCAGAAGAATAATTCACAATTCCTGCTTTTGATGCTTTTCGTAAAAGTAATTCAGTTTCAGCACTGCAAAGAATTACAGGATCTGAAATTTTTTTAATAATGTCAAGATCTTGGCAAAGATCTGCTTTATTTGCAGCAATAATCATCGGTTTCGTATTTTTTCTTAATTCTTTAACAAAAGTTTGGATATCAGAATTTTTCCATTCCTTTGGATTTCTAGAAATGAGTTCTAGTTTTTGTAACACTTGATGTACTTGGTAGTCTTTAATACCTAATCCAGTGAATCGTTTTGCAATACCATCAGTTAGTTTTGCTCTTTTCTGATCTATTTCACGGGTAATCTTATCCCATTCTCTTTTAAGAATATCTGCAAACCATTGATCAAATTCATCCTGAACAAATACAACATCTTCGAGAGGATCATGTGTTCCAACTGGAACCGGTTGTCCTTGTAAATCAGTACTTCCAGCAATATCAACTACGTGAATCAAAACTTCGGCTTGTCTTGCGTCATCAAGAAATTGATTTCCTAGTCCTTTTCCTTCATGTGCACCTGGAACCAATCCTGCAATATCAATGAGTTTGATTGGAATGAACCGAATGCCATTAATACATAATTCATTTTCATGTTGAATGCCAAAATGTTTGCAAGCACAATCATCTTTAACATAAGCCACACCGACATTTGGTTCAATTGTTGTAAAAGGAAAATTACCAGATGCCACAGGAGTTTCAGTTGCAGCTGAAAAAAAGGTAGATTTTCCAACATTTGCTTTACCTAATAAACCAATTTGCAATATAGTCAAAAATTCAATTCTACTTATTAGTATTACAGAAATCGTTTAATGCAGTTTATAGTGATTTTATAACATGTCAATAGTAATTACTGGAAATCCAGGAGTTGGAAAACATACGATTACTGAGAAAATTGCTGAAAAGCTTGAACTGCCAATTCTCGATATTAACAGTATAGCAAAAGATGCAGGATTGTTTGAAAAAAATAAGGATACATATGATGTAGACATTGGGAAACTGGAAAAAATCCTTGAACAAAAAATTTCAGAGAAAAAGGTTATTGTGGGTCATTTAGCACCTTATGTTTTAGATAAAAACAAAGTAAAGATAGTAATTGTTTTAAGAAGAGATCCCTATGACTTGATCTCAGTCTACAAAGAAAGAAGATATACGGATGAGAAAAGTAAGGAAAACTTAGGTAGTGAAGTGCTAGGCATTATTGCACATGACACAATAAGTAAATTCCAAGAAAAAGCATTCCAAATAAACACTAGTGGGAAAAGTATTCGAGAAGTAGTAGAAAAAGTGATGACTCTAATTTCTAGCAATGAAGGTAATGAAGAAGTAGATTGGCTCGATTTGATTACAAAAAAGAATGATTTAAAAAAATTTTTTAATGATTGATTAAATAACGCCTTTAAGTTTGTGTAGTTACTTGTTTGAAATTTCTAAAAGTGATTTAGCAGGAAGAATAGGTACTCTTTATACTAATCATGGAAAGATTGAGACACCAGCATACATTCCTGTTATTCATCCTGTAAAGCAAACAATTCCATCAAAAAAAATTCGAGAAATTGGTTTTGACTTAGTAATTACAAATGCATACATTACAAAAAACAATTACGGTGATGAAGCTGTAAAAAAAGGAATTCATAAGATTATAGATTTTGATGGTGCGGTTATGACAGATTCTGGAGGTTATCAAGTTTTAGAATATGGAGATGTCAAAGTTTTACCCTCAGAGATGGCAAATTTTGAAAAAGAAATCCTAACGGATTTTGCAATTCCACTTGACAAACCAACAGGATTTGGATTACCATTAAAAAAAGCGGAAGCATACGTTAAACATACTCTCAAAGTTTCAAAGCAAACACTTGACGACAGTGAAGATAATGGCCAGATTTGGATTGGTCCAATTCAGGGAGGAGAGCATTTTGAACTTGTTGCAAAGTCAACAAAGAGATTAGTTGATATTGGTTTTCAGATGTTGGCTTTAGGAAGTCCAGTTGAATTTATGGAGTCATACGAATATAGACTATTAGCACAGATGATTGTAGCTGCAAAAAAACAAATGCCACATTCTATTCCTTTACATCTTTTTGGAGCAGGGCATCCTCTAACAATACCATTTGCAGTGGCTTTGGGATGTGATACATTTGATTCAGCATCTTACATGCTTTATGCCAAACATCAGAGATACATCACAGATGATGGTACACGATATTTGTCTGATATCGCTGTATTTCCATGTAATTGTGAAGTGTGTTCAAAATTCACTCCAGATGAATTACGCCAGCTTGAAGTAACTGAAAAAATC
Organism: uncultured archaeon; assembly: GCA_950073955.1. Classification (GTDB taxonomy): domain Archaea; phylum Thermoproteota; class Nitrososphaeria; order Nitrososphaerales; family Nitrosopumilaceae; genus Nitrosopumilus. The sequence goes on from CATMRH010000015.1 coordinate 4,487, forward strand.
AATCAACTTGCTATACATAACCTATATGCAATAAAACTTGAAGTCGATAAGGTAAAGCAGTCAATCTATGAAGGAAGATTATGGGAGTATGTAATGAAAAAAGCAAGAGCTCATCCTAAATTATTTGAAATGATTGAAGTCATGACAAATAATTATGAATTTTTTGGTGTAACTACACCAAAATTCAAAGAAAAGGCTATCTTCCTATATGATAAAGAAGACCAATTTCGTCCTGAGGTTCAAGCATATCATAATATGGTTAGAAAATTCAAATCAAAGAAAAAGAAACTAATCATTACCAAAGAATCAGGTTCAAAGCCAGGATATTTGTCTCATCAATATGTTGAACTAGAGAGAAAATTCAAGGATTTTGATTCAATACAGGTATGCCAATATAATCCACAGTTAGGATTAATTCCAATTGAGATTTCAGATATTTTTCCAGCTGCACACCATGAAACTTCTAGGATAGATTTTGAACCAAAAGAGTTCTCTACATTTGAAGAGACATGGAGATGTTTCTTTGACAACAACAAGTTTTCGGAAATTCATTATGACAAAAATGACAAATTCTTAAAATATTTTATAAAAACATTACCAAAAGAAATCAAGAAAAAATCTTTTGTTTAATAAAAAAATAATAAAAAAGAATGTGCTAAAAGATTCAGCTTATAGTGCTGCGTCTTCTGCCCAACCTTTGATGAAGACACCATTTTTGTGAAGAGGAACTGGTTGTCCAGCAGTATAATTCATTGGTCTCATCCAAAAGATTGATTTTGTTGGGCATACACCGATGCATGCACCATCTGAAATACATCTTTCTGGATAAAATACAAATGCTTTACCTCTCTTCCAGCCTTCAACTGGTTTAACTCTAAGGACATCTGGACCAAGAGTTGTACAGATTTCTACACATAGTGCACATCCTATACATCTTTGTTCATCAATGTCTGGAAGTATTGCTATTGGCATTACAAAAGAAAGATTGCTTTGTGACTATTTAAACCATGATTGAAATTCATAACCCTGTTATGAAATTGATCGAGTTAAAAAATATGCGCATAAATTAGATTAAGAATTTTAAAAAACAAAAAGATGCGTGTTTTGCACGTTTATTTTCTCATTGCATCTATTTGACCAGAAGTAATCCAGTCAAGTAGTTCAGCAGAAGAAGGGTTAAGTTCTGGTTTCTTATCCATCATATTTTTACACCAAATCCAGTTGAGTTGATTTAAGATTGGTTTGTTTGCTTCGTCATCTTTACGTGTTTTAGCGACTAGTGCTGGATCTAATGTCTTAATCCATTCGTCATAAGTTCTTCCCATGTGGATCCGATCTTAGCTTACACTAATTAAAGCTTTTGTAGATTCTATAATAGACATAATGATCGGTTCTGCTAGAAGATGCTAGAATTGAGATTCCATTTTAATTCTTGGATGTTAAAGTTTTAGGAGCTGCAAACGAAGTTGGTAGATCTGGCTTTTTAGTTAATTGTAATGGAACAAACCTCTTGCTTGATTATGGAGTAATGTTTGGAAGAAGGGGAACACCTCCCAGATATCCACTTCATGTAAAACCTAAAGATGTAGATGCAATCATAATTACTCATGCACATCTTGATCATTCAGGAAATATACCATCTCTTTTTGTAAGTGGAAATACTGATGTATATGCTACGCCACCAACATTTGATCTATCAGAGTTATTAATTGAAGATATGCTAAAAATTGAAAAGAATTCACACCCATTTGACCTGCCTGAACTAAACAACATGATGAAAAATGCCAAGGAGATTGGATTTAAACAAAAAGTTACTAAGGGAAATGCAACTTTTGAGTTAAGAGAATCAGGACATGTAATTGGTGGAAGTACTGTTTTGGTTGAATCAGAGAAAAAACGACTTTTCTATACGGGAGATATCAAAACAAATGGTTCAAGAATGCTTCAAGAAATGGATTTAGATATAGGAGAAATTGATTTGCTAATTACTGAGAGTACTTATGCTAAAACAGAACAGAAACCTAGAAAGGAATCAGAAAAAGAATTAATTGATTTTGCAAATGAAATAATGGATAGGAAAGGAATACTATTCATTCCATCATTCTCAGTAGAACGTTCTCAAGAAATTGCATGTGTTTTAAGAAGTGCAAACTTTAAACACAAAATTATCATGGATGGAATGGCACTAAAAGTAAATGAGATAATGTTTAGACATCCAGAATATTTACGAGACCCAAAAGTATTTTCAGAGGCAATAAAAAGTGCAACTGCAATAAGGGAACATTCTGAAAGAAAACGTGCAATGGGTGAACCATGTGTTGTGATATCACCAGCAGGAATGCTAGTAGGTGGAAATGCAGTATATTATTTACAACAATTATCTTTTGATGCTAAAAATGGAATAGCACTAGTATCGTATCAAGGTGAAGGAACACCAGGAAGAAAATTGCTTGAAACAGGAAAGGTTTCAACTAGAGGCAAAGATCTTAATGTTACAGCAGAAGTAAAACAATTTCAATTTTCAGGTCATGCAGATAAAAAAGAATTGTTTGAGATGATGAAAAAAATCAAAGGGAACCCCAAAGTGCTTACAGTTCATGGAGATTCAGAATCATGTGAATTATTTGCTCAAGAAATTCATGAAAAGTTTGGGTTTGAAGCACATGCGCCTGCAGTTGATGAAACAATAACTGTCTGAAATGCAAGAAAATTGTACAATAAATGTTGAAAATTCAATTAATAGTGGTCAGGTATTTCTTTGGAAAAAAAATGGAAATTATTGGGATGGTATTAACGGTCAAGATGTTCTTCGTCTAGATAAAAATGGAATTATCAAGTCGTATCAAAATTTGAAAATAGATTTCTTTAGAAAAAATGATAGTTTAGATAACATAATCAAATCAATTTCAAAAGATAAGATAGTAATGAATGCTGTAAAAAAATATCTCGGTTTAAGAATTCTCAAGCAAGATCCTTTTCAATGTTTGATTTCATTTATTATTTCTTCAAACTCCAACATTCAAAAAATAAAAACTAATCTTGAAAATATATCAAAAAAGTTTGGAACAAAGATAAAATTTGAAAATCAAGAGTTTTTTTTATTTCCTAAACCAGAGAAACTTGGTAAAGCATCAATTAATGAAATTACAAGTTGTGGGGTGGGATACCGAGCTAAATTCATCAAAGATGCAGCAAATATGATTTTTTCAAAAGAAATAGATTTTGACAGTTTAAAAAAATCTAAATATTTTGAGACTAAAGAAAGTATTCGTTCCATTCCTGGTGTTGGAAACAAGGTTGCAGATTGCGTAATGTTATTTTCATTAAACAAATTGGAGGCATTTCCATTAGATAGATGGATGATTAGAATTTTAGAAAAATATTATCGTAATGAATTTCATCTTGAAACAAAAACAATTACAGAAAAACAATATGACATTCTTCATGAAAAAATTGTAAATCATTTTGGTCCATATGCAGGATATGCACAACAATTTCTCTTCAAAATGGAAAGAGACAACTACCAAAAAAAGTGGCTGTAAACCCTTAAAATGGTAATTAATTGCTAGGTTTTTGGGCCCATAGCTCAGCATGGATAGAGTGTCGGACTTCTAATCCGATGGTCAAGGGATCGAAGCCCTTTGGGCCCGCTTAACAAAATTATTTATTCTGATTTGGAGGTGATGTCTTCGTGAAAGACATAGAATTCAAATTAAATTCAATTGACATTCATCCAAATTCTGAAATCAGGGGAACAATTTCTGTTTCATATCCAGGAAGATATGATGGAGTTGTGATAAATACACAGATTTTAGATTCAAATGAACACATAGTCTACAAGTCATGTAACGGAAAGAGTATATCACAAAATGTTTCAAGATTATTCATCAACAAAGATGTAATGCCTGAAAACAAGGCAGAGTTTACTGCACTAATTAAATTTGAACCAAAACAAGAACATGAAATAAAATTTAGAGTATCAATTATTGAACAACATAAAGAAATTGAAAGTCAAATAATTTTTGCAAAATATTCTATCTAGAATCTACTTAAGTCTATAGAAATTTTCCCAGTCATCCATGGATGAGGTTCACAGTGATAAAGAATTTCTTGAGCATCTGTAAATAAGAATTCAAAGGATTCACCAGGTTTAATGACACCTACAGAACCAAAGTCTCCACTATATGCATCAGAAGTCCTATGATCAGGAGTTACTGTATGAGCAGTATCATCATTATTTTGCCAAATTACTTTGTTGCTAATTCCCAATAACACTTTGGCTTGGTTTGGAACATAGTTCTCATTTCCGTCAATTACTGCACCTGGAACAATTTCAATAATAAAATCTATTTCTGGATTCAAGATATGTTCAGATACAGATGGCTTTAACAAAGATTCAGGAACATAAAATGAAGTGTAAAATACAAATGAGACAGATATGCCAATGATTAGTGCAATAACTCCTATACCATACGCGTGACTTGATGTAGCTTTACTCATTTCTTCAACCCCTCAAGATCATCAGAGCCAATATTTGGATTGTTATTTGTACCAACTCCTAAATCTGCCTGAGTCTTTGGTGTAGGAACTTCTTGAACCAATTCTTTTGGTTCTGGTTTTTCTGCTGTAGTATCACCTTCTGGAAGTTTACTTGGTTCAGTAGATGCATCTGGTGCAGGTAGTTTTGGTTTATCATCCTGTACTGGAATAGGTGGAGGTGGTGGTGCATTCTTTTCTTCACTCAAAGCATATCTGTAAAGATGGAAGAATGCTGCAAATACCAACAAGATTATTCCAACAAAGAATAATGACATGTTCTTCATTCCTGTCAAAGCGGCATTGTATGCTGCAATGTTTAGGAATACTTGGAATGCTAGCAGGGCAATTAGTAACCAGTTAATCCATTTTTCAGAAAGGTTGATTGTGGCAACTTTTTGTGGGCCTGTATTTTTTGCAAGTTTTGATTTTCTTTCAGCTTCATTTGCAAGTTTAATCATCATGTATGTAAATCCAAATCCTAGCGGTACCATCAAGATCATTACAGAGTAGAAGAAGATAGGATCAATTACCAAACGCTCTACTAATGGAACCGTGACGTCAGGATCAATGTAGAATCCCCAATAGGTGGTAACCATAATCTGAGCAATGCTAGTAATACCAAATGATGTAACTATTGGTCTTTCTCTCCATGAGAATTTCTTGTATCTATCAAGGAACGGGATTAACAGAAGCGATATGATGAATACCAAAGGCCATAACAGTCCTGTTACAAATTTGTCATACTGAGTCCTCATGAATGCATAAATTCCTGTGAGATACCATTCAGGAACCGTTACTCCTGGCGGTACTGTCGGCTCAAACTTGAATCCCATATCAATTGGGAACACACCGCCGGTGATGAGAATAGCACCAGAAATAGCCATAACCATAGGTACATCAAATACCAAGAATCTTGGGAAATGAACTGCCATCAATCCTAGCATTACTATCGGTAACAAGAACACATGTTGTGCATAGAATCTTAGCACAAAGTCCGAGAACCCACTACCCAGCGCTGCATCACGAATTGTCGGTCCAACTATAGGAATTGATGTCGTCAGAGATGCAGCAATACTAATTGCAAGTTCTGCTCTTTCACTAAATATAACATCATATCCAGTAAATGCTTCAAGAATAGTAACAGTACCAAGAATAACACCGGACATCCATAAAACTTCATTTCTAATTTTGTATCTTCCACTAAAGAATTGGTAATACATGTGAAGAACAGCCAAAAGTACCATTGCATTGGAACCATGATAGTGAATATTCCTTATGTGGAAACCAAAAGGAACATCATCATTAATGAATTGAACACTGTCCCATGCCCTATCCAATATAGGTTGATAGTAAAACATGAGCAGAGCTCCTGTAACCCCAAGAATGATAAATGTGATAAAGGTAAGCATCCCTAAGAATCCAAACGGACTAACAAATCTAGAAGGGAATGAAAACTTGATTGCAGTAAAGATTGTTCTATCTATTCCATCCCAAAACCAGTAAAGGAGGGCAACTATCCCAGTTCTTCTTTCAAGCGAAACGGCCATATCCAATTACTCCATTAGCATTTACATCAAACTTTGGTGGCAATATAAATACAAATCCGTCTGAGTCAATTTCTAAATATAATTCAGCTAACGTGTTTGATGGTGGAGCTTGCACGGATGCAGGACCCACAAAAGCAGTTCCAGTTGATGGATCATACATACTACCATGACAAGGACATTCACCTCTCTTTCTTCCTTCATTTGGCCAATATTTCCACAAACACCAAAGGTGAAGACATATCATGCTATATGCTCGAAGAGCAGATATGTTATTTTTTGTACCACCTAATTCCTCAGGTAATCTAATGAATTGCCATTTACGAAATGCTTCTGCATCAAGTGCAGGATCACCAGTAGATGGATATGTAATTACTTCAGAGAAATTTATTGGAAAAGTGTTGATATTAGCACGAGTGCCATCAGGTAAGATTACGGGTACTTTTTCAAGAGATGCCTGGTTTGGGTTTGGCATGAAATTGCCCCATGGGATAAACGGAGCAAATGCTAATCCTGTGCCTGCGGCACCCATCAACTTCAGAAAGTCCCTTCTGGATAATCCGCCAGACTTTTTTATCCCAAGCTCTGACATTCAATCTGACTTACTCGCCAAATTGCTAATAAACCTTGTTTAATTTTTCTTCATGTTTTAGTCTAAGAATGAATATGATAAAAATTCCGATCGTAGCTCCAATAATTAATCCAATAGTAATTCCAAGATTAAAAGATGAATCAGAGACAACAGAATCATCAGAAAGAATTTTTGTTTTATAGACTATGTTAGAGTCATCTTTTAAAATAGAATCTTTCGATTCAAACTCTGTATCTACTTGTTCAATTTGAGATGAAATATTTATAAATTTTGCTGCTAACGTAATTGGTTCTGTTGTAGAATTTCCTCCAAACAATGTTGAATGTATTAAAAGAGTGTAAGTACCAGTTTGGTTAATTGGTACATAAAGAACAGTTGATGTATCATCTTTATTTTTTACAGGAAAGAATCCACCACCTTGACTAAAGATAGAATTACCTAACCAATCAAGGGAAGGCCATTCTAGAAAATGACCAAACACTCCAGATGGAACATTTGTTTGAATGATTTGCCCAAATGGATCCATTACAAATACAGCTAGATTAGTATCATCAGTTGTCCATGAAAGTTCAATAGCTGCAGAATTAATTGATTCATCTTGAATGCCAAAATAATATTGCCTCCAATCTCCTGCCATATAGCGATTAGCCATATCAAATGCTCCTTTGATGTATCCATTACCATAAAGAACATCATCACTTTGTTTGCCTTGAATAATTACAGTAGAATCATTTTGATCTACTAATTGTTTAATTACAAAAGATACTGGAGCATTTACCAAATGTTTTTCGCCCTCAAAAGTTAGAAATCCTTGATATACTCCTGTCTGCAAATCAGTGGGTACTACTAATGTCACATCAACTGTAGCAACATCTTTTGGAGGCACAGTAATTGTTTGAGATTCAGACCAGATAACAGACCATTTTTCTTTTTGATAATAACTTGCAGATAATGTATAATCCATAGAGGTGGAGTTCATTTTTGTATCACCCAACCAATAAGAAAATCTTGTTGGGACAGGATATACTCCAACCAAAGGAGTTCCTTCAAATTTTTCATTTGGATCAGTGACTCTAAGTTCTTGAACAGTTCCCCAAGAACCAGCTCTATTTACCATGGATAATTCATTACTTGTAATTTTTGTATCGTTGTTATTATCTAGCCAATCGTAAATATACAAAGAAGAGATTTTGAAATCATCAGCATAAACATCTGAAGTTTTATTCATGAATGCATTAAATAGAAAATTTACATTCAGTATCATTAATGATGAATCATCAGGAATTGGATCTTTCTTATCAAAAAATTCACTTAAGGCAGAATGCTGTTTTATATCTGAAAGCTTGATATAATTAGGAATATAAATTCCAGATTTGTTAAGTATTGAATCCTGTTGTTGTACAATTGTTGTTCCACTAAACTCAGTTTTTGTAATTAAAGATAATTTTTTTGGTATTACAGAAATTGTAATCTCATTTTCAGAAGGATTAACTATAGTAAAAGTAGCAGAACTTCTTTCTCCAGGGAATAATTGTCCCGCAAACCAACTAGTCATAGGAATAGAACTAGATGGCAGTTGAAATCTTTCAAACCCAATTGCAGTTGAATTTACTTTATTTATCACAGGATCTAAAATTTTCTTGATATTACGATGTGATGCATCAGTATATACTATAAACAACCCATCTTTTCCATTAACATAATCCAAAGCTGAAGAGACATTAACTAAGCCAGAACCTTGAGTAAATGGATCATTTTTAAGATCAGTTGCAGTAGACATTAGAATATTTTTGATTGTAAATGGATCAATATCTTGGGACTGTTTTTTCATACCTTCTATCAAAATTGCTGCACTACCAGATACAATGGGTGCTGACATACTAGTTCCTCCAAACAAAGAAAATGATTCATCCCTAGAATCTTTTTCAGGTTTTAAAACATTTGATGGAGTAAATCCATATGCACCTATACTCATCAAGTCTGGTTTTGGATCACCAATAACACCAGGACCTCTACTAGAAAAATCAACTACATCATTGTAATATGATGTTGTGTTTCCAAATCTTGGTTGATCCTTAAATGCGCCATAACCTACAAAGACATTGTTTGTAGTCGCGCCAACTGAAATTCCGTAAGGTGATGCAGTTGGTAATCCTATTGTTCCATACCCAGGTCCAGAATTTCCAGCGCTGGAAACTATTGTAACTCCGGGATAATCATCATCCAAGGAATGAGGTGTTACAAGTATGCTAAGAATCAAAGAAAGAATATCTAGGCCTGGAGGTGTCTTTAAGGAAGGAAAATTAGACACTCCCCAACTGTTTGAAATGATGTCAACTCTAGGCTTTCCTGTAAATTTCCATTCATGTTCTGTATTATCAAATCCGGCAGCCCATAGCCATCCATAAACAGTATCACCAAACCACAACGCCTTTACAGGAATAATCTTGGCATCAGGAGCTACGCCAGTAATGGAGAATTTCTTAGTATTGTTATAGATATCATAAGTTTCAATTCCTCGTGAAGTAATAGATGCTGTAGTAGATGTACCATGTCCTATAAAATCAGTCATCAAGCCAAAAAATTTACCGTCAGGATCTAATGCAGGAAGTAACGTTCCGTTGATTGCTTTTAGAGTATCGTCAATATATGCAGTTTTGTTTTGCATAACTCCATAAACATCTAAGACTTGTGCGCCAAAAGTTCCTGCACTAAAATCATTTTTTCCGTCATTGTTTGAATCATATACAAGAAACTCTTTTCCACTTCCCAGTACAATTGGTTTTTCATCAGTAAAATCAAAATCATATTTTGGTTCTTGACCTTTTTCTAGATCAAATCTAGTATAATCTTCCCATGAAGTACTCAGATCAGGTATGATCGTGTCATAAACTCCGGAAATGAAAGAGTCAACTACAAGTACAGGTACTGCTTGTATTCGCGCTAGAGGTCCTTCCAGTGCACCTTGATAAATTACACCAAGGTGGTATACTCCACTTTTTGATTTGATGTAATTTCTGCTATCTTGGCCAATTTTCATATCTTCAGATAGGGTTCCGTTAAAAATTATTGAAGAACCTAGTTGTGGAAAAAATGAATTGTAGATAGAAATTTCAGTGCCCTTGCCTCCTTGGGATATATCTAGAAAAACTCCTTGTTTTGTTACATATGTTGAAGATGTCAGAGCAGGAGGAATAGGTTTACTGGAATTTCTGATAAGTTGATCTTTATCAATAAATGCAAAGAAGGTTGCATTTGTTAGAATAATTCCTTGACCATCAGGATCAAGCATTATGGGATGATTTTTGTCGTCTCTGGCTAGAGAATGTTGAATGTCTAGATTGGAAAAATCAACTCCTGTATCTATAATTGCAATTGTTGTTCCATTTCCAGTTACATTATAATTTTTTTGTGCAATATCAGAACGAGATATTTGGGCAATACGTGATGCATCAATTAGATCTTTATCAGTGGAATGAAAATCTAATTTAAAATCTTCAATCACATTATAACCTTGAGAGATTAAACTTGATGCACTGTTTTCTGAAAGTGTTGCAACATAGAAAAATCCACCATCAGAACGAATTCCATACGGGGAATTGTTTTTTAAAAAATCAGAATTTTGTGAGTTTGTTCCAAAAATTAGATATCGTTTAAAATTATTTTCAGTAAAAAAGTCAGAATCAATTTTAATTATACCTGAATTAAATTCAATTTGTTTTGGTATGCTTTCTTCAAAGATCATATCTCCGGAAGTAAATGCATAAGAACTTGTCAATACAGTTGAAAGAAGTGCAATTGAAAAGAAGATAGCCACTTTGGGCATTAGTTAATTTTCTTTTCTAGCATTATTATAATTATCTTCTTCGCGCAAGAATTGTAATTTGTAATGCTACAATGAGTCCAATGGATGCAATAATTGGTAACATCAATGCATTAAGTTGGGAAGAAGCTTCACTGATGAATTTTACAGAAGTAGAGATGGTTCCAATATTTTCATCTATTTGATTACTTGCATGTTCTAGAGTTGTATCAAATCCTGCGATTTCAGATTTTAGTGTATCAAGCTCACTTGATGTAGCATCTAGAATTGTGTTTAGTTTAATTATTTGATTAGAAATTCCAGCAAGATCTTGACTTAGAACGTTAGTTGCGGCTGAGCCATGAGATGTTGTTCCTTGACTAAAAGCAACAACATGAAAGACGTGTGTTCCTTTATCTCTGGGAGTAAAATCAACAAAATACAATCCTTGGTGTAAGGTCTTAAATGAGTCAGATAGAGAAATAGAAAGACCTGAGGGTAAATGGACATGAGTAGCATCCAGTAATTTAGTAGGTTCATTTCCAATTAAAAGGCCATCACTAGTTGTTTGCACAAAAACTCGAAACGATTGATTTATCGCAGCAGTTTCAGGAGCAAATACCAATGTAGTAACATGTCTCTCAACAGGTACATCAATCAAGTCTGTTGTTGATGTAAACTTTACATCGATTTTTTTAGAGATTCCATTTTGTTCAGTACTAATTATTTCAACTGTATATGTCCCATATGGAAAATTTGTGGAAGGTTCTGGCCAAATTATTAAATTATAATTAAAAGAGCCATCAGAGTTTGTGATAATTTGATCAAACTTTGAAATTGTTGCATCAGGAGCAAAAAGTCGCAAAATCAAATTTTCTTCAGGCAAGCCTTTACCATAAATTTGTAAATTATGTTCAGTAGAATAGACTTTGCTGTTTGTAAATAACTCTAGTTCTGAAAATGAATTGGGGGTGTTTACAAGTAGAAAAATTATCAATATAGAAAATAAAATTTGAGATTTCATTTTAATTGATTACTAGTGTTCTACTAGATATTACTTCTGGAAAAATCGTTCATAACTATCGTTAAGTTGGATTCAAAAAAAAGAAAAAAGGGATAATTAGAACTAGTTGTTTTAACTTACACTTATGGTTGTACTAACTGGTGGTGATAATGCCGTTGGATTATCAATTGATTCCCAAACGAATGCAGTAGCAGTGTATGTTCCTGCTTCAGTTGGAATCCATGATAAAGCTGGGCTGAATGATTGACCACTTGAAAGTTGACCTGTAATCCATGCGAGTGAGACTGTAACACCGTTACCATCCTGAATCTGTACCAAGTATGCAAATGCTTGCTCTCTATCCTGACCATTAGCTAAGTCAGCACTGATTTGTACCTGTTGATCAACGGAAACAGCATCTAAGCTATTACCGAATGCGTCAACTGTTCTCAAGTTAGCAGCTGGTGCTCTCTCGAGAGGTGGCACAATAGTACCGATTAGTGTAGTGGCAGTGATATCAAGTTCGTCTGCATTTGTGTATGGATCAGGTAATGTATTGTCCTCATATTCTGAGGTGACAGTGTCACCTTCTGCAACTCTAAGTCTGTGACCAGATGATTCGTTAGTAGTTGTAAAGAATACAGTACCTTCGAATATTCCGGTTGCTTCGTTAGTTTCAGTTACAGTTAAGGAAATACCTCCGGCATCGGAGTCAGACCACGTATTGACGTTAAAGTTGTCAACTGCTTCTGGATTTAAGTTCATGTCTGGATCAATTATTCTTACAACACCTGTTCCGCTAGCTGGATAACTTGCTTCAAGCCACTGGACTTCACCAATATTCCATCTAATCAATGCTGAGCCGACTACAGTTGCATCCGATGAGTATTCAAAGGAGACAGTGAGTCCGTCATCACTACTAGTTTCTAGGAAACCATTGGTTGGACCAGAATCATCAGCTGATGTAGCTGAGCCTGGTGTAGACTTTGTACCATCACCATTGGAATCATGGGAGAATCCTGTAAGGATTATCTCACCAGTGAATATACCTGTATCAGTTCCTGTTTCAACGAGACTGTATCGATCTGTATCGAATCCACGAGTTGAGACCTTTACTGGGTCGTCACTCGTATCTCCAATGGTATCGATAAGTTGTCCGTCGAAGTTGTGATCAGGGGCTACAATAGTAATGTATACTTTGTCAGTCCATGTGTAGACTTTTTGGTCAAGTTCAACAGTTGCACCAAAGTTTGAGGTGTAAACTGTTACGCTCATGTCTTCGTCATCTTGTCCGACATATTTAGCACCAGATGGTCCCCAATCAGTATATTCGAGTGTAATTTCCTCTCCTCTATCTAGATTAGTACTATCAAGAGTTTCAGGAATTTCGATGACAATCTGGAAGATTCCAGTAGAGTCACCTGTTTCTCTAAATGCTGAAGGTTCTGGATCAAAGGCTGCATCTTCGCCACCAAGGTCACCCATGGCAACGGTTGCTGCATCAGAGCTCCACTCGATTACATCGAGATCATAAGTCTCTGCGCCGTCATTATCCAAGTCCCAGTCTGGTTCGATGATAGTAAGTATCATATCGCTACCGATAATGTATACAGATTTGTCTGACTGTAGCACACCATTTCGAAGATCGAAGGTTGCTGAATCAGTTACTGTATTTGCATTACCAGATGCATCGACAGTGTCAGTATACTGTACAGTGAGAATATCACCTTGAAGTATACAGAAGTATTTGCCACTTGCGTTTTCTGCGTCAGCATTTGCTGTTGTCTTGAATCTATCACCTACTGCACTTCCACTAGCATCTAAGCCAGTGAATACTGTAGATTTGGTGGCAGGACAAG
>CATMRH010000016.1 GCA_950073955.1 uncultured archaeon
AGTTCCAACATAAAGAATGGGTGTAGAAGTAACTTTTACAATTGACAAAGCTGCGCCACCCTTTGCATCTGCGTCACTTTTTGTCAAAATAGAAGCATTGAATTTCACACGTTCAAAGAATTCACGTGCTTGGTTAACAGTATCATTTCCAGCTAATGAATCACCCACAAAAATTGTCATATCAGGATTCACAACTTTATTGATTTTTTCAATTTGTTCCATCAAGTTTTTGCTTGTTTGCATTCTTCCTGCAGTATCAATTAACACACAATCTGTTTTGTGAGATTTGGCATACAATACAGCATCTCGGGCAACTGCAGCAGGATCTGAATTATAATTCTGTGCGACAAGTTTTAGATTAAGACGATTAGTATGTTCTCGTAATTGCTCAATTGCGCCAGCTCTAAAAGTATCAGCTGCTGCAACAACAACAGAATATTTTGCTTGTTGTAACATATATGCAATTTTAGCTAAAGAAGTAGTTTTTCCAGTTCCATTAATCCCAACAAATAAAATCAAAAAAGGTTGTTCTAGTTTCTTTTTTTCATTAATTTTTTCAAATAGATCAATTGTCCCTGCAGCATCAAATAATGCAGAGATGCTTGAGATCAAACTATCCTTAACAAATTTTTCAATTTGATGCTTGTCAATTTTTGAACCGATTAGTTTTTCTTTTAGGTCAGATCTGATTTCATCAATTACTTCACTAGCTACATCAGATTCTAAAAGAGAGATTTCTAATTCAAAAAGAATATCTTCAATGTCTTTTTCTTTGAGTTCCTTTTCACCAAGACTTTTCGCTGCATTAGAAAATGCATCACGAAGTTTATCAAACATATTTTTATCCCGAATTTGGTTTTGATACAGCTTGCATTAATTGATTAATTTGTTCTCTTCCTTGCTCCAATCGTGCTGCTGCATCTTGTTTTTTTGCAGCATTATCTTGTAAAGCAATCTCAATTTCTTTAATATGTGCTTCAAGATAGTTTATTGCTGAAGGAAAATCTTTTTCCACTGCAACTCCTGCACCAATACTCAAAACAATCTTGCTATTGGATGAAATTTTTGTATGTACATATGTTCCAATTCCAATTGGAACAAGAGTTTCGGATTCAGGTTTCTGACTAAGAGATTTCATGGATTCAATTGCAGCAGTTGCCTCTCGTAAAACACTTAGAAAAGTTGCTTCTCTTTGAGACAAATCAGAAAAATATGTTTCAAGCATTTGCATTTGCTGCATTAATTGCTGTGCCTGTTCTTCACTCATTTACAACAAACCTTTCTCAGATGGTTATAAATTCATTCATAGATAGATCTAGGATGACAGATAAAAAAAATAAAGATAAAAATTTTATTTTACTTTTGAGAATCTATCTTGTACTTCATCCCAGTTAACTACATTCCACCATGCTTCGATATAGACTGGTCTTTTGTTTTGATAGTTGAGATAGTATGCATGTTCCCAAACATCACAACCTAACAATGGTACTAATCCTTCAGTTCTTGGACTAGTCTGGTTTGGCATTGATTTGTATTCAACCTTACTTGAAGAAGGATTGTATACTAACCATCCCCAACCACTACCTTGAATTACTGCTGTTGTGGATGAAAATTTCTCTTTGAAGTCAGAGAAGCTGCCAAAAGAATCTTTAATTGCATCAGCAATTGATCCTCCAGGTTCTCCACCTCCATTTTGTTTCATGTTATTCCAAAATAACCTATGGTTGTCATAACCACCACCATTGAAATTAATTGCACTTCTTTTGTCCTCGGGTACGGAGTTAATATCAGATAAGATATCAAGGATATCCTTTTCTTGAATCTCAGCTGGACATGTTTCAAGAGCTGCATTTAGTTTGTCAGTGTATGCTTGATGATGTTTTGTATGATGAATCTCCATTGTTTTTGCATCAATGTGAGGTTCTAATGCATCATAAGCATATGGCATTTCAGGAAGTGTGTATTTTCCCATGAGTTCTTTTGAAAATTTATTCAATTTATTGGTTTAGAAAGCAATTCATTTTTACTTGTAAAAATAGTTAGAAAATTTGTGAAATTCTTTGTTTTTTCTTTAATGATAGTATTTTTTGTGGGTTTTATTTTGTTTCAATTCCTGTTATCTGAAAATGAAATTCAGACATATTTAGAAAGAAGTGTACCATATGTTGGAACAGAAATTCTAAGAATTGATGGAATTGATGGAACTGGAATTAAAGTAGCAGTAATTGATACAGGTGTAGACTTTAATCATCCAGATCTATTTGGATGGGGTCCTGATGGAAAAGTAGTAGGAGGATACAATTTCATACGAGAAGATGAATTACCTCTGGATACAAATGGTCATGGCACTCAAGTTGCGGGTGTTATTGCAGCAGATGGTCAAGCGATTGGAATTGCACCCAAGGCAAAAATTCTTGCTTACAAAGTATCGGAAGATGGAGAAGGAGTATCATCAGAATTAATCATTAGAGCTATTGAAAAAGCAATTGAAGATGGGGCAGACATTATCAATATTAGTTTAGGAGTAAACAAAACAAATGCTAAGATTGATCGTGCAGTAAGTATTGCATTAGAAGAAGGAATTTTTGTAGTAACTGCTGCTGGAAATGATGGTCCAGGACTCAAAACAATTGGCAGTCCAGGTAGAAATTTTGGATCTGTCACAGTGGGTGCAACATACAATAATCTTACTTCAAGTTTGGTTGCAACATTAGAAGTGGATGAAAAGCCATACACTGTAATTCCAATGGTAGGTTCTACAAAACTAGAAGAACCAATTATAGGAAAAATAATTTTTGGTGGTTTTGGAAAAATTGAGAACTTGAAAGAAATTGATGTTAAAGATGCAATATTAATTGTTGAAAGAGGGAGTGATGTTGAAGGAGAATTATTGTATTTTTCTATTAAGGAAAATAATGCTGCGAACGCAGGAGCAAAAGCTATGATTGTTTACAACAACAAACCTGGAATTTTTTTGGGTGAATTGATTCATGAATTTATGGAACCAGGATACAAACCACAAATTCCTGTTGTATCAGTTGATAGAGAAGAAGGAATAGAGATCAAAGAATCAATAAAAAACGGTAATGAGGCAAGCATGCATTTATTTTATAATCCAGATTTTGTAGCACATTTTAGTTCTAGAGGACCAGTATCACCATTTTACTTAAAACCAGATATTGTAGCTCCCGGTGCATATATCAACTCCACACAAAACAATGGAGGTTACAATTTTACTAGTGGAACTAGTTATGCAGCACCACATGTTTCTGGAGCAGCAGCACTACTACTTCAAAAAAACCCAGAACTTCATCATCATGAGATAAAGTCTCTATTGCTAACTACAGTTGAGCCTGTTTCAGATGCCTATGGGAAAGAATTTTCAGTACATGAAGCAGGTGCTGGAAGATTAGATATAGGAAATGCTTATGGTGCAAAATTAATCATCATACCTCCAAATTTTGTAGTTAATGTGTCATCAGATGATATAATTGCCGAAAAACAATTTGAGTTAAAATTGATTGATAGTACATTAGATAATTTTGATGTTAAATTTGAAGGACCAGAATTCATAAAATTTGAATCTTTTCTTGAAGATAATGCTCTACAAATTAAAATGAATATTGTTGAAGAAAATTTTGGGGATTATGAAGGAAAAATAATTGTCAATCATGATGATACTCGATATGTAATTCCTTTTCTATTACATTACACACAAGGTTCAATTTCTGTAAATCAACAAAATCAAAAACTTTTCTTTGATATTTATCATCCTGAAGAATGGAGTTTTGCAAAAATTTCAGTTACAAATAGTAAAGATGGAAGAACAGACACCACAACTGCGGTGCCAAACAGAAATGCATCAATAGAAATCTATGAAAATGTAGAATATTGGATTGATGCCAAAATAAGAGTTGAGGGAAATACAACAAATGCATTTAACACAATTGTAATTAGTTCACTTCCAGAAAATTCTCATAGATCAGAAATAATTGATATTCCAGAAAAGCAGATTGGAATAATTGCAGGAATTGTAATAATAATTGGCATTATTGGACTAATTAAAAGAAAGCAGTCTATGTAGTAGGTTTAGGGCCTGCATCAATTATCTCAGATGAAACATTTTCAAATTTCTTAAAGTTTTCAACAAACATCTGAGCTAATTTTTTTGCGGAAAAAGCATACGAGTCTTTGTCATCCCAAGTATTTTTTGGATCTAAAATTTCAGAAGGAACACCATCTACTTCGGTTGGAACATCTAGATTGAATAAATCATCATGGTGATATTTTACAACATCTAGTGTGCCTGAAAGAGCAGCAGTAACCATAGCACGGCTATATTTGATCTTAATTCTTTTTCCAATTCCATATGGACCACCAGACCAACCAGTGTTTACAAAGTAAACTACTGTGTTGTGTTGATTAATTTTTTCTCCAAGTAATTTTGCATAAACTGACGCGGATCTAGGCATAAATGGAGCCCCAAAGCACTCAGAAAATACAGATTTTGGTTCTTTGATTCCTCTTTCAGTTCCTGCCAATTTACTGGTATAACCTGACATGAAGTGATACATAGCTCCTTCTTTTGTCAGTCTAGAAACTGGAGGTAAAACTCCTAACGCATCAGCAGTCAAAAATACAATCACCCCAGGATGTCCACCAACACTAGGAAATACTGCACCTGGAATGTAATCCAAAGGATATGCTACACGAGTATTTTCTGTTAAACTAGTATCATTATAATTTGGTACATTATCATCAAGTACTACATTTTCTAAAACTGAACCTGATTTGATTGCATTCCAGATTTCAGGTTCTGCTTCTTGGCTGAGATTGATACATTTTGCATAGCAACCACCTTCAAAATTAAATGTGCCATTATCAGACCATCCATGTTCATCATCACCAATTAGTTTTCTATTAGGATCTGCAGAAAGGCTAGTTTTACCAGTACCAGATAATCCAAAGAATAATGTTGTATCTCCTTTTGCTCCAATATTTGCAGAGCAATGCATTGGGAAAATACCACGTTCTGGCAAAAGGTAGTTCATTACACTAAACATTGATTTTTTCATTTCTCCAGCATATTGTGTACCTCCAATCAAAACAATTTTTCTTGTTAAATCAACTAGGATAAAGACATTAGTTCGGGTTCCATCGATTTTTGGAACTGCTTCAAAGTCATTAATACACAATATAGTAAACTCTGGTTCATGATTTTCTAACTCTTCATTTGTAGGTCGAATAAACAAGTTTCTTCCAAACAAATTTTGCCAGACACGATCATTTATCACTCTAATTGGCAAACGATTTTCTGGGTCAGAACCTACAAAACCATCAAAAATAAAAAGTTCCTTATTTTCAACAAAGCTTTTCATTTTTTCGAAAAGTTTCTCAAATTTATCACTTGGAAATTGATGATTGATCTTTCCCCAATCAATTGTATCATGAGTTTTGTCGTCATATACGATAAAGCGGTCATCAGGAGATCTACCAGTATATTTTCCAGTATTGACAGAAAGGGAACCTGTTGAATTTATGACACCTTCTTTTCGTTCAACTGCGAGGCGTGCCATTTCATCTACGCCAAGATTTCTGTGAACTTTGGAAGGATTGATTCCAAATTCTGTTAATTGTGATGAGAACTTGTCAGTTACAGCAGTACCTACGACTTGAGTCAGGAGATTATACCTCCAAAAATAATTTCATCAATCTCAGATTGGTTCATGAGATATTTCGATTCGCCTTGAATTTCCTTATTATCTCTTTGTTATCTGAAATTTTTTATAGGCTAGGAACGTATTTATTTCAAAATTCAAGAATCACCGTGATGTTGATCAACAAAGATAAACTTGCAAAGAGGCAGGAAGTAAAAGAACACAATCCTGATTTTGTTAGACCAGAAAGTTGGCGTTATGTTAGACTTCAAACTAACTGGAGAAAACCAAAAGGAATTGATCATCATCAAAGAAAACAAAAGAGTAGAGGTCGTCCAGGCCTTGTTAAAGTTGGATATAGAGGACCTAAAGAAGCAAGGGGATTACATCCTTCAGGATTTACAGATAATTTAGTTCATAATTTAAATGATTTAGAAAAATTAGATCCAAAAAAAGATGGCGTTAGATTTGGACATAGTGTTGGAACTAAAAAGAGAAAAGAAATTATTGTAAAAGCAATTGAAGGTAAATTCAAAATTTTTAATGCAAGAGTGAGTGCAATTGGTAGTAAATCTTAAAGCTAAGAAAAGACTAGCATCTAGAGTCATAGGTGTTGGAGTCCATAGAATAAGATTTGATACTGATCATCTAGATGATGTTGCAGATGCAATCACAAGAGAAAATATTCGAAGTCTCGTCACAGCAAATACAATTACTGTTAAATCATTTACAGGGACATCTAAAGGCAGGGCACACAAAAAGAAAGCTCAAAGGAACAAAAGAGGTACAACTCAAGGTTCAAAACGTGGTAGAAAGGGAGCACGAGTAGGTAAAAAAGAAGTATACGTTGCTAAAGTTCGTTCATTGAGACGATTGTTAAAGATTGCAAAAGACAGAAAAGATTTGACCAATCCAGAATTTTGGATACTCTACAAAAAAGTTGGTGGAAATACAGTTAGAAATAAGGCACACCTTAGAACTTTGATGGAAGAAATCAAAGTAGGTAGAAAGAACTAGAATCGATAGACCTTTTTTTCCAAATCTATAATTTTACCATTTTTAATTTGAATACCTTCGTCATTTAGTAATTTTGTTTTGATATGTTCCCCATATGCGTAACCGCCGATTTTTCCAGTAGACATTACAACTCTATGACATGGAATAATCACAGGGTAAGGATTTTTGTTCATTATTTTTCCTACGGTTCTCTGCCCATTTTTCAATCCAACAGCTTTCGCTAATTTGCCATAAGTTGTGATTTGACCTTTTGGAACCTCTAGTAATTTTTTGTAAATCTTTTGTTCTAGATTCAAAGTTTGATAACCTCAAGTTCTGTTGATTTAAGAAAATCAAGTACTTTCTGTTTATTGGAACCCAATCCACCCCAATCTAAAAGAGCAGTTTTTGCCATGCTATTTTGTGCAAGAATATGAGAGAACAATTTTTCATCAAGATCGTCTAATGCATGTTTTGGAATAACGGTTCCAAGTGCATGTTTTCCTTCAAGGAGTTCATTAGTAAATTTTGAAGGATAATGAGTTCCTCCAAAACAAATTGCAACAGGATTTTCTTTAATTGGTTGTGAAATTACTTGGTGAACCAAAGTTGCTACTGAATTGCACAAGGATGTATCATTCCATTGTTTTTCAGATGTGCCTATTTCTATGAATATGGATGGTTTAGTTAATGCAGTAGGTCCATGGTGTGTGGCCTCAATAGTGATTTGAAATTCTAAAAATTGAGACTGGTTTTTCTTCAAAGTTTGAAGATATGCTTTTTGAAGATGTGGGTGAGGGACTGCAATCTGTCTATTGTTTCCACCAAATTTAGCTTCAGAAAAATTTCCGGTGCAATGGCAAGTCAGAGCCAATACTCCAGATTCTGCAGCATGTTTTGAGAGAAATACAAATCCGTCATAGTCATATTTTTCTTCTAACCAATCAGCAGAAATGGCAGGAGTTGGAATTATTACCAAGTCATAATATTTCCCACGAAAAATATCACCTTCTTGAATCATTTCTTTCGAAAGAAATTTTGCCATGTTGTGACCTGCAGGGTCATCTCGATATGCAACTAGTAAGTCCATGAGATAAGAGATATAAGGACACCTTATTAATTTCCAGTCAATGAATCTACGACCAAAGCAGACTTTGAGAAACATGGTCAATACTATGAAAATGGCCAAAAAACCAGACAGAGATGAGTATTCACAGCATCTTAGATTGGTAATGTTTGGAATAGCAGGAGTTGGTTCGATTGGGTTTATTATTCAGTTTGTTTTTTCGGTAATTACGTTTGGTAGATAGAATTGACAGAGGAAGTAAAATCACATTTATTTGCAATTAGGACCACTGGTGGACAAGAAAAAGTGGTAATGAGATTATTAGAAGCTAAAGCAAAGGCAGATAAAATTAACATTCAATCAGTTTTGCTAGTTGACAATCTGAAAGGCTATGTTGTAATTGAAGCAATCAATCCAAGTGATGCTTACATGGCAGTTGAAGGAATTAGACATATTCGTGGTCAATTAAGAGGAGAATTAGAATTCAAAGATATTGAGGGATATCTTATCAAAAAATCCACAGTTTCACAATTAGCAATAGATAACATAGTCGAAATCACAGGAGGTCCATTCAAAGGAATGAAGGCAACAGTTACTAGAATAGATGTTGACAAAGAAGAAGCAACAGTAGTTTTGTTGGATGCTTCATATCAATTACCAGTAACAGTAGACGCAAACTATCTGAAACTATCGAGTGAGGCTTAGTAAGGATTAAATTTTTCGTATAGAGTAGATAAAAGATGGGAGAACAAAAAGTATCAGCACTTGTAACTGGAGGAGGAGCATCTGCAGGTCCGCCATTAGGTCCAGCATTGGGTCCTCTAGGAGTTAACATTATGGAAGTTATCAAGGCAATCAATGATAAAACAAAAGACTTTGAGGGAATGAAAGTTCCAGTAACTGTTGTTGTTGATAGCGATACAAAAAAGTATGAAATTGAAATTGGCATTCCGTCAGCTGCAGCACTCATTATGAAAGAAGCAGGAATCCAGAAAGGTTCAGGAGCAT
Organism: uncultured archaeon; assembly: GCA_950073955.1. Classification (GTDB taxonomy): domain Archaea; phylum Thermoproteota; class Nitrososphaeria; order Nitrososphaerales; family Nitrosopumilaceae; genus Nitrosopumilus. The sequence goes on from CATMRH010000016.1 coordinate 8,728, forward strand.
CAGGTACTGAATGGGCAGGAGATGTCACCATGGATGGAATTGTCAAAGTAGCAAACACAAAACTTGAGAAGTCTTATGCTTCTTCATTGAAATCTGTTGCAAAAACCATAGTTGGTACATGTGTAGCGTTAGGAGTAAAAATAGAAGGAAAGACTCCAAAAGAAATTACTGTTGAAATTAATGAAGGCAAATGGGATGAGAAATTCCAATAATTATTGAGTTAGATAAACAGGATCTTTATTGGTTCTTTGTAATTCTACAAAGGTTTCAGTATTTTGAATGCCGTCTATTTTTCCAATTTTTTCAATTACCACAGTATGAAGAGATTCAAGGCTCTTGGCATAAATTTTAATCAATATATCAAATCTGCCAGTAATTTCTGAGATTGAGACAACTTCTGGAATTTCCATGAATTTGTTATGAATCGCATCCTTGAATTTAGGATCTCGATTGATTCCAACTGTAGCTTTTACATCGATACCTAAGAGAGAATCATCTATTTCTACTGTAAATTTTTTGATCAGTTTTTTCTTCTGCAATCTCTTGATTCTGCTATACAGCACAGAAGCATTGATTCCAAGTTTTTTTGACAAATTAGGAACAGAGATAGAACCATCTTTGGTTAATTCAAAAAGCAACTTCATATCAAGATCATCAAATCGCTGCAACGTATTCGAAAATTATGATTGTGATTTAATATATGTAGGTTTTAGGATAAATTTCTCGCGGAATTGCAATTATTTTATATAAAACGTGTAATTTTTTTAAAAAAACGAAAATCAGAAATCTCAATCTATAAACGATTTTAAGTAGGCTTTCTCGAAAATGTTCGTAATGATTACAGAGACACAGCTAGTTGAAGTGATTAAAGAAGCCAAGACTGCAACTAAACAGAGGAAATTTACTCAAGCCATAGAATTAATCATAAATTTCAAAGATATTGATGTCAAGAAGGGATTTGCCCTTAATGAAGTGGTTCAGCTCCCAAAGACAAGTTCTCCAGCAACTGTTTGTGTTATAGCAACAGGAGATATGAGCCTGAAAGCAAAACAGGCAAATGCTGATGCCGTTATTGGGACAAGTGAACTAGATAAATTTGCAGCTAACAAAAGAGAGTCTCGGAAATTTATTAACAAATATGATTTCTTTTTGGCAGACACTAAAGTCATGCCACTTGTAGGAAAAACTTTGGGTCAGCTTTTAGGTCCTAGAGGAAAGATGCCAACTCCAGTTCCATTTGATGCACCTATTGAATCATTTTTACAAAGATTTAGATCATCAATTAAAGTTAGAACAAGAGCATCTCTATCCATATCATGTAAAATTGGAGATGAATCCATGGAAGATGCTGACTTGGCAATTAATGCACATGCTGTTCTTACTGCAATTGAAAAGAAGTTGCCAAACGGGGAGAGAAATATCAAACGAATAATGGTAAAAACTTCAATGGGTAAACCAATAAAACAAGTACAAGAGGTCAAGAAGAAATTTGCATGAGAATAGAACATCTTATCCTAAAAGAAAAGCCCAAATGTATCAACAGTTACAAGAGCTGCCAAAAAAATACAAAGTTCTAGCTCTAATCAAAATGTACAAGGTACGTTCTACACAGATATTGCCTTTAAGAAAAATTCTCAAAGATGACGTAGAATTTGTTAGTATAAAGGATAAAGTTGCACAAAAAGCCATGGAGAAACTAGACGTACCAGGAATCAAAGACATTGTTGGAGAGCTTTCAGGACAATGTATGTTCATGTTTACCAATATGTCACCATTCAAGCTAAATGTCCTTCTAGCCAAAAATAAAATCATGATGATGGCGAGAGGAGGAGATGTTGCAAGTCTAGATGTTGTAGTACCTGCAAAAAACACAGGAATTGCACCAGGACCAATGCTTACAGAATTCAAAGAAGCAGGAATTCCAACTAAAATTGATCAAGGAACAATTTGGATTGCAAAGGATACAACTCCGGTACTAAAAGGCGAAGTTATCAATGAAAAATTAGCATCAATTCTTGGAAAACTAGATATCAAGCCTGTAGAGGCTGGAATTTTGCTCTATGTAGCCCTAGAAGATGGCGTCAAGTATGTTGAAGCAGAGATGGTAATTGATGTTGAGAAGATTAGAGGAGAATTTGCACAAGCACACCAAGAAGCAGTTTCATTATCTATTGCAGCAGCTTATATCACACCGGACAACATTTCACAAATTCTTAGTAAAGCAGCACAATCTGCACGCTCTGTATCTGTCGAGTCAGGATTTATGACTGATGAAACAAAGGAACAGATTTTGCAAAAAGCAGATGCTCAAGCAAGAGCAGTTGCTGGAAAAGCAAAAGATTACACACCTGCATAAATTAAAATCTAGAACTAGAGAAATTATTAATTAAAAATTTGATTCAGTTACTCGTTATCTGTGTTTTTTATAATTAGATCAATAACATCTGATGCCCTAAATGAACTTCTAACAAATGGGCCAGATTCTACATGCAAGAATCCAAATTTTTTCAAATCAAGCTTTAATTGGTAAAATTTTTCTGGGGTTACAAACTCCTTTACTGAAAGATGTGACAAAGTCGGTTGCAAGTACTGGCCAAGAGTGATGATATCAACATCAACATCTCTAAGTTCTTGTGCAGTTTGTAGAATTTCTTCTTCGGATTCACCTAATCCCAACATCAAAGATGATTTTGTAAAAATGTTGGAATCTAATTCTTTTACATATTTCAAAACCTTCAGTGATTGTTTGTAATTTGCTCGAAGGTCTCTAATAGAGGAGCTTAGTCTTTTGACGGTTTCAACATTATGACCTATTACGTTAGGTTTTGCTTTTACTATTGTTTCAATGAATTTTTCATTTCCACTAAAATCAGGAATTAATGACTCAACTACTGTATTTGGGCATTCAGATTTTATGCATTGTATGGTTCTGGCAAAATGCTCAGAGCCTTCATCTGGAAGATCATCCCTGCAAACAGACGTGATTACCACATAACGAAGACTCCATTCTTTGATTGCTTCTGCCACATGCTGTGGCTCCTCAGAGTCTAATTCAAAGGGTTTTCCAGTTTCAACATTGCAAAATTTGCATCCACGTGAGCATACATCACCCATAATCATAATTGTTGCAGTTCCCACACCCCAACACTCAGAAACATTTGGACAAGAAGCCTCTTCGCAAACAGTGTGCAGATTGTATTTTTGTAAAGTCTTTCTTACTTTGACATAGTTTTCACCTGAAGGAATTTTCATTTTTAACCAGCTAGGCCGGATTAAGCTCATGGATTCAATCAACATATAACAAATAATAACATTTTACTTTGCATGCGATCACCATTTTTCAAAAACCATTTAGAACTAAAAGCTAAGATGGTTGACTTTCATGGGTGGGAGATGCCGTTACAGTATTCTGGAATTATTGATGAGCACAAGAATGTTAGAGAAAGCGTTGGGTTGTTTGATGTTTCTCACATGGGCAGATTTAAAATCAAAGGAGAAGCAGAATCACAAATACAACATTTGATAACAAATGATATTTCAAAGATTGGTGACAAACAGTCCATCTATTCCCCAATGTGTAATGAAAATGGTGGAATAATAGATGATGTAATAGTTAACAGAATTAATTCAAATGAATTTGTAATTGTTGTTAATTCATCAAACATTAAAAAAGATCTTAGCTGGATCACAAAAAATGTTAAATCATGTGAAATTCAAAACGTCACAGATGATTATGCGTTATTAGCGCTGCAAGGTCCAAAAGCTGAAAATGTGCTAAAAGATGCAGGGGTCGAGCAAATAGAAAATCTCAAGACATTTTATTTGCTGGAAGCAAAACTATACGATATTGATTGTATTATTTCAAGAACTGGGTACACTGGTGAAGATGGATTTGAGTTATTTTTTGATTCAAAACAGGTTCAAGTTTGGGAAAAATTATTGGAAACAGGTACGAAATATGGAATAAAGCCCATTGGTTTGGGTGCACGTGACACACTAAGACTTGAGGCAGGATTGATGCTTTATGGGAATGATATTGACGAAACAATTACTCCGCTTGAGGCACCGCTAAAATGGACTGTTAAATTTGAGACTGAATTTATTGGAAAAGCAGCACTTGAACAGAAAAAAGTGGAGAGAAAAATTAGAGGTTTTGAAATTATCGAAGCAAAAAGAGTAGCTAGAAAAGATAACAAGATTTACGATGAGGGAAAAGAGATCGGAATTGTAACATCAGGCAGTTTTTCCCCAACACTTGGCAAGCCAATTGGATATTGCTTTGTGCCTGTAGAGTATTCTTTGGAGAGAGAAATTAAGATCGATATTGGTGGTAAATTCTATGACAGTAAGTTAACATCTACCAGATTTTACAAAAGATAAAACAACTTTTTTTAAAGAGATTATTTGAGAGTTTGCCGTGGCAGAGAAAAAATTTACTAAAGAACACGAATGGATTGAAAAAAGCGATCAAATCATAATTGTTGGAATAACAGAATTTGCACAAGATCAACTTGGCGATATAGTATCAATTGAATTACCTCAAGTTGCAAGTTCATTTAAACAAAATGATGTTATGGCAATCATAGATTCCGTCAAAGCATCATCAGACATCTACTGCCCAGTTGATGGAGAAATTATTGAAATTAATGAAAAATTATTAGAACATCCAGAATTGATTAATCAGTCACCCTATGAAGAAGGATGGATTGTGAAAATAAAACCAAATAATCCTGAGCAAATAGATTCTTTGCTTTCTAAAGAACAATACGATGAACTAGTAGGACAAAGTAAAGAGTAAACAATGAACTTCATTCCGCATACAAAAGAAGACATTTCTAAAATGCTTTCAGTTGTTGGTTGTTCAACATTAGATGAATTGGTTTCGGAATTCAAACCAAGACTTTCTGAATTAAAGATAGACATGCCATTGAGTGAGATGGAATTAGTTTCATACATTACAAATTTGTCAGAAAAAAATTCACAAATGAAATACTTTGCAGGTGGGGGGTCTTATGATCATTACATACCATCGGTGATCAATCATCTTGTATCAAGAGGAGAATTTTTGACATCATACACACCGTACCAGCCAGAGGCCAGCCAAGGAGTTTTGCAGATTTTATATGAATTTCAGTCATTCATATGCCTGCTTACAGGCATGGACGTCTCAAATGCATCTCTTTATGATGGTGCATCAGCCTTGGCAGAGGCTGCATTGTTGTCTAGTGCATATACCAAACGAAAGGATGTTTTTGTAGATGATGGACTTAATCCAGCATATCTGAAGGTTCTTCAAACATACTGTGATGGAACAGAACTTACAATTACAAACACAATTGATGAAAACACTGCATGTGTGATTTCACAGACTCCAGACTTTTATGGTAACATCAAAAACCCTCAAGGCTTGATTGAAAAGGCTCATCAATACAATGCACTTTTCATAAACTGTATTTCTGATCCAACCTCTCTGGCAATACTCAAAACTCCTGGAGAATTTGGTGCAGATGTTGTTGTAGGAGAAGGTCAGGCGTTTGGTATACCAAAAAGTTTTGGTGGCCCATATTTGGGATTTATTGCAGTAAAACAATTTTTGACAAAAAAATTACCAGGAAGAATTGTAGGTATGACTACTGATGACCAAGGCAATGAAGGATTTGTTTTGACATTACAAGCAAGAGAGCAGTTCATCAGAAGGGAACGTGCCACAAGTAATATTACTACAAATCAGACACTGTTAGCATTAACTGCGACAATTTACTTGGCATTATTAGGAAAATCTGGACTTCAAAATGTAGCAAGAGCATCATATCACAGAGCACATCTTTTGCATGAAAAGTTGAGGAAAAACGGCTTTGGTGCCATTAATACGAATCCATTTTACAATGAATTTATAGTGAAATCACCAAAACTATCCGAAAAAATAATTGCAGATTTGATGGAATGTAACATTTTTGGAGGAATAGATGTTGGAGACAACAAATTATTGGTATGTTGCACTGAAAAAAATTCACTTCAAGATATTGATTCGTATATTTCGGCGGTAAGTAAATGAAATTAATTTTTGACTATACCCAATCAAATACAAAGCATACACCTTCTCAAGAAAAGGATGTAGATTTGCCTGAAGATCTGAAAAGAAGATCCCTTCCATTATGTGACGTAAACGAGATTCAAATTATCAGACACTACACAGAGTTATCAAGAAAAAATTATGGTATCGATACCAATTTCTATCCTCTAGGCTCATGTACCATGAAATACAATCCCAGAGTCAATGAGGATCTTGCCAAACTACCTGGATTCTCAGATCTGCATCCACACATGCCTGCTAGTCATGTACAAGGGGCATTGCAGGTTATTTGGGAATTAGAAGAGAATCTAAAAGAAATCACCGGCATGGATGCGTTTTCTCTTCAGCCATCTGCTGGTTCACAATGTGAATTGCTTGGAGTAATGATTGCCAAAAAATATTTTGCAGAAAAAAATGAAAGCAGAACCAAAATAATAATTCCAGACTCTGCTCATGGAACAAATCCTGCAACTGCAGCCATGTGTAAATTTCAAACAGTTACGATTCCAACAGACGATCGTGGTAACATGGACATTGATGAATTCAAAAAGGTAATAGGAAAAGATGTGGCAGTTGTAATGATTACAAACCCAAATACTTTGGGATTGTATGAAGAGAATTTATCTGAGATCAAGGATCTTGCAAAAGAAAACGGAGCACTGATGTATTGTGATGGTGCAAACATGAATGCGCTTTTGGGAATTAGCAAACCTGCAGATCAAGGATTTGATATGATGCATCTTAATTTGCACAAGACATTTTCAACACCACATGGTGGAGGTGGACCTGGCGGAGGGGCACTAGGAGTTAGATCATTTCTTGAAGATTATTTGCCAGTACCAAGAATTAAAAAAGAAAATGAACAATTCGTTTTTGATTACAACAAAGAAAAGAGTGTAGGTAAGCTGCATTCATTTTATGGAAATTTTGGAATAATTGTTCGCGCGTTATCATACTTAAAATCCTGGGGATCAGACATTCAAAAAGTTTCACAGATAGCGGTTTTAAATGCAAATTATCTTTTTAGTTTGCTAAAAGAAGACTTTGATGTCCCATATGACAGGAGATGTGCGCATGAATTTGTCATATCTGCAAAAAACTTTGGTGAGAAAAGTACTATCAACATTGCAAAAAGAATTATAGATTATGGTTTTCATGCACCTACAATTTACTTTCCATTGATTGTAAAAGAGGCCTTGATGATAGAACCAACAGAAACTGAAAGCAAAGATACACTAGATGAGTTTGCAAAGGTCTTGAAAACCATCATCAAAGAACTAAGAGAAGACCCAGAATTAATCAAAAATGCGCCTCATACAACGCCTGGAAGATTAGATGAGGTAAAGGCAGCACGTCAGCTAAATCTACGATGGATGCCTAAGGAATCATAAATTGAATTCCAGCCATGATGAAATCATTACTAAAATAACCACAGCAAAACTAGGCAAGATTGTAAAAATCAAGCTTGCCTACAAACAAGAATCACAATTGATTCATTCAATTAGGATTACAGGGGATTTTTTTGTCCATCCAGAAGAAACAATTGAACAACTTGAGCAAGGACTTTGTGGAGTCAAATTAGAAAAAGAAGATTTGAAAAACAAAATTCATTGGGTTTTGAAGAACTCGGAGTTTTTTGGATTTGAAATAGATTCGTTAGTTGATGTTATACTTGATACAAAAGGTGATAAAAATAAAATTTGAAAAAATTAGAATTTTAGAAACAGGAAATAACATGGGTCCATGGAACATGGCAGTTGATGAGTTTTTACTTTACAACTGCAAAGAACCTATTTTAAGAATTTATGGGTGGTCAAAGCCTTGTATTTCTATTGGTTATTTTCAAAACATAGACGAAGTTGATTACAAAAAATGCAATGACATGAATGTAGATGTAGTTAGAAGAATTACTGGCGGAGGAGCAGTTTTTCATGACATGGAGTTGACATATTCGTTTGTTACAAAAAATTTTCCACCAAGTATAATGGAATCATATAAAGAAATTAGTGAATTAATCATACAAGCATTAAAGAAACTTGGACTTGAGGCCAAGTTTTCGCCATTAAATGATGTCACTGTTAATGGAAAGAAGGTTTGTGGAAATGCACAAACCAGAAAAAACAATACTTTGTTACAACATGGAACTGTTCTATTAGAGGTAGATGTAGAAAAAATGTTTTCACTGCTAAATGTACCAATAGAAAAGATAAGTGATAAGGAAATTTCAGATGTCAGAAATAGAGTTGCAGGTATTTCAAAAACGTTTGACCAAGTTTCTGATGCTCTAAAAGACAGTACAATAGATGTTTTTGGATGTGAACTTGCTTCCTTCAATCTAAACCAAGAAGAATTAGAATCATGTCAGAAATTAGTGGATGAAAAATTTTCAAGAATCTGAGAGAAAAACTACTGGAATTCCATCTCTCAAAATCGGATTTAATAAAGTTTTTGGTTACTATATTGATGTTACAAAAACTCATCAGCATAAAGTTCCGGAGACATACATAAGGAAACAAACTTTGGTGAATTCGGAGCGATATATCACTGAGGAATTGAAAAAATACGAAGAAAAGATTTTAACGGCAGAAGAAAAAATAGAAGCGATTGAATCAAGAATATTTGATGAGTTATGTCATGGAATTTTGAAAGAATCTCACAGCATTCAGACAAACGCAAAAATTCTAAATCGTTTAGATTTATTGTCTTCATTTTCTACATCATTAGCAAGAATGCACCAAGTAGCTATTGGGGTTGGATAATATATAAATTTATCGTCTAATATATTTCCGTTTGAATGGTTATATTTTAAGAACGGTGTTTTTAGTGTTAATTTAAGATTTCCT
>CATMRH010000017.1 GCA_950073955.1 uncultured archaeon
GGATGCTTTCATGCCGGGATCGGCGTGGTACATCTTCGCGCAAGTGTTGCGATTGGGGGTCGGAAGAGGCCGATCAGCCCGTTTGAAAAAATCTTGATAGCTGTCCAGTTTCCTATGGCGGATTTACCCAAAGAAATTCCAGTCTCACCATTTGAGAGAATTACTTACAATGATTGTATTGAGGAATTAAAAAAGGAAGGTGAAAAAGTAGAATTTGGAGATGATTTGCTTGATTCACACCTCAGAATCATTGGAAAAAATCATCCAGGATTTTACTTTTTGATTGACTGGCCAATGAGACTAAAACCATTTTACATTAGAGAAAAAGACGAAGACCAGACACTATCACGATCATTTGATTTGCAATATGGATTTCTAGAATTATCTTCTGGTGGGACTAGACTTCATGATGCTGAGATACTAAAGGCCAGACTAAAAGAGCAAGGTTTAGATCCTGCACAATTTGTAGACCATCTGAAAACATTTGATTGGGGAATGCCGCCTCATTCGGGATGGGGAATGGGATTAGATAGATTGATGACTACACTCATTGGAGTTGATAATGTACGTGAAGTGGTTTTGTATCCAAGAGATCCTGACAGACTCACGCCATAGTAATTCAGTTTTTATTGCAATAAAAGTTACATTTCATAATGATTGAAGCAAATGATGCGAAAAAAGTTGTAGAAGTGATTGGGAATAATCTGATAGGAGTATCACATGATTCAAACAATTTTCAAAAACTACCAGATTCCTTTTGGGGGTATTTTGCAAGAGGGCATGACACAAAAGGAACATTTGGAGTAATTGTGACTTATTCAGAAGATGGAAAAGACGTTGATGAATTAATCAACATGTATGAAGATTGGGCAAAGAAAAATAAAACAAAATCAGAATAAGTTATTTCGTTTCTTTTAGTAATTTACGATAACCTTCGCACTCTTTGCAAATTGGCTTTCCCTTATATTTTGGATTGCCATCAGTAATTTTGAGGGTACCTGGGCTAATCTTGCAAATATAGCAAACTACCATAAGATAAAATGGAATATGTGATTAATAAAAATTAGTAATTTTTGAAAAAAAGATAAATTCATAGAAATGGTCTACTTTAATCCCAGGTTTAGATCCAGGTTTTTATGTAATCTCAATTGTTGTTGCTGTACTAATCATGATTCCAATAGGAATTTCTGAAATGAGCATGGTTTCCAATAGTTCTGACCATGTTCTTTAGTAATTTTTGCCTGACATTGCATGCAGTATAGTTTTTGTCCACCGTTGATTCTTGCAAGAAACCTCTTATGTTTATCACACATACAACATACTCGATCTTTGAATGACATAATTTTATATCATATTTTTTACATTTAACAAAACTCTGACAAAACACACCCTGTCATAGTTTTAGTCACTGTCACAAATGTACACGTAAAGGAGGGGGCTACTATTTTTAAAGATTATCTACAATCTGTTTAGTAAATTCAGTAGTAGACATATCTCCACCAATATCTTTTGTTTTGACACCTGATTTTACCAAATCAAAGATTGTAGATTCTAACTTTCGACCTACTTCAAAACATTTGGAATCATTATGTTTGGCGCCAAGCCAGTCAAACATCATCTTAATGGATAACAAAAATGATGAAGGATTTGCAATGTTTTGTCCTGCAATATCAAATGCAGCTCCATGAACGGGTTCAAACAATGCAAAGTTATCTCCAATATTAGCAGCTGGTGCCATTCCTAATCCACCTACAACCTGAGATGATTCATCAGATAAAATGTCACCAAATAAATTAGTAGTAACTACAACATCAAATTCTTGTGGTTGACGGATTAAATTCATTGCACAAGCATCCACATACATTTCTTCAAACGCAATATCAGGATACTCCTTTGAAACATCAGTACATGCTTTTGCAAATAATCCATCTGTGACTCGCATTACATTTGATTTGTGTACACATGTCACTTTTTTCTTGGAATTTCTCTGCTTTGCAGTTTCAAATGCATACTTTGCAATTCTTTTTGATGCAGATTCAGAAATAATTCTTAGTGCTACTGCAGAATCTCCTACTCTGAACTCTTGGCCTGTGTAAAGATCCTCGGTATTTTCCCGAACTATCACCATATCAATATCATCACGTAATGCAGGCATGTGTGGGTATGATTTTGCAGGTCTAATATTGGCAAAAAGATCAAGCATTCTTCTTAAGACAACAATGACATCAGCTGCACTCTCACCAACAGGAGCTTTCAAACATGCATCAGATTGTTTAATCATACTAACGGTCTCATCAGGTAATGCCTTTCCTGTATCTGTGAGTGCTTTATCACCAGCAGATAATTTAGTGATGTCAAATTTTAAGCCAAGCTTGTCATGAATGCTATCTAATACAGAAATAGCAGACCTTGATATTTCAGGACCAATTCCATCACCAGTAATTAATGATATTTTATACATAATACTTCAACATACAAAGGACGATTTTAGGATTTAGCTTACCTGCTTTTCTTTTAGCATCTTTTTGAGCATAATATGATTTATTCCATCAATGACTGCTTGAACACTTGTGGTTACAATATCTTCACCAACTGATTTTGCAGAAACTCTATTTCCATGTCCGTCCTCTACACTAATTGTTACCTCACACAATGCAGTTGAACCACCAGAGATAGATGCTAAAGCATAATCTTTTATTCGTATTTCTGAGATTTTTCCGGTAATCTTTTGAATTGCATTTAATGACGCATCAACAGGTCCAACACCGTGATCAGTTCCGGAAAACTCTTTTCCATCAATGTTTAATTTTACAAATGCATAAGGCATAGTTCCAATTCCAGTAGAGACTGAAAATCCAATTAATTGAACAATTCTTTTAATTCCTTTATCTCCCAAGACTTCACTTGCAATAGAGAGTAACTCTACATCTGAAATTTGCTTTCCTTGATCACCTAACACTTTGACTTTATCAAGAATCTGTTTTGATTGTTCTTCATTTGGTTTGACTCCAAATTCTGCAAGTATTGCATTCATTCCATGAATTCCTGCATGTTTTCCAACCTTAAGTCGTCTCTTTCTTCCAACTAATGCAGGGCTAATTGGTTCGTATGTAAGAGGATTATTCAATACACCATGAGTATGAATTCCAGACTCGTGTCCAAATGCATTGTCCCCAACAATAGCCTTGTTTGGCTGGACTATAATGCCTGCAATTTTTGAAACATATCTCGAAGTATCATAGATTAATTCAGATTTGATGTTGGTTTCATATTTTTGATCATAAGGGAGACATTGTAATGCCATGGATAATTCCTCTAATGATGCATTTCCTGCACGTTCACCAATTCCATTAATTGTGACATGTGCACATGAAGCACCTGCATGAATTCCAGATAATGCATTTGCTACTGCTAATCCAAAGTCGTTATGACAATGAACGCTTACTGGAAGTTTTGTTATATCAACTGTATCACGAGTTAATTCTGCCATGTACTCAGGAGTACAATACCCAACTGTATCTGGAATGTTAACTCTATCAGCTCCGGCTTTTGCAACTTCACCAAACACTTTTTTTAAAAATTCTCTATCAGTTCTTGTAGCATCTTCAGCTGAGAATTCAACTTGAAGGCCACAAGACTTTCCATACTCTACTGCTTCAATTGCTTTTTCAAGTGCTTGGTCTCTAGTCATTTGGAGTTTATGTTCCAAGTGAATATCAGAGGTTGCAATGAAAGTGTGAATGGAATTTAATCCCGCATCAACCGCAGCATCAATATCTGTTTTGATAGTTCTAGTTAATCCTACAATCTCACAAGATAGTCCTTCAGCAGTAATCATCTTTACTCCTTGAAATTCACCATCAGAAATTACTGGAAAGCCTGCTTCAATTGCATCAACACCGAGTGCATCAAGTTTTTTTGCAATTGAGAGTTTTTGATCGGGTGAAAAGGAAACTCCAATAGTTTGTTCTCCATCCCTTAATGTTGTATCAAATATTCTAACTTTCATGATCCACTCCTTTGTAATGCAGCAACTCCAGTTCGTGCCACATCAATAATTCCAAATGGCTTTATCAATTCCTCAAATGCTTGAATTTGATGCGGAGTTGCAGTCAATTCTACCATAATAGATTCCTTTTTTACATCATGCACCTTTCCGCCATATGCAGTAGCTATCTTGTTAATCTCCATACTATCACTAGCTTTACTAATTTTTATCATAAAAAGGCAGAGTTCTCGGTATACTGTCTTGTGCTCATCCAAGTGCTTGACATCTACTGTATCAATCATTTTTTCAAGTTGTTTTACAATCTGTGTCACTCGCTTTTCATCACTATTAGTAGTAATAGTCATTCTAGAATAAGCTGGATTTTCAGTTACACCTACTGAGATACTATCAATGTTAAAGTTCCTAGACCTGAAAAGATTAGTTACCTTAAACAAGATACCAGTTTTGTTTTCAACTAAAAGAGAAATTATTGCCCACATGATTGATCACTATGATGGTAATACCATATCCGCAAGCGAAGTTCCAGGAGCCACAAATGGCAATACATCTTCTACAGGGTCAATTGGAATATCAATTACAGTTGCAACATCACTCGATAACGCAGTTTTAATTGCCTTGTGTAACTCATCCATTGACTGTGCTCTAATTCCTTGTGCACCATATGATTCTGCTAATTTTACATAATCAGGACAATTTTGTTGGTCTACACCAATCATTCGTTTGTCATAGAAAGTTCTTTGCCATTGAGCTACCATTCCTAATGAATAGTTGTTTAAGATAAACACGATTACAGGAATATCTTCCAACACTGCAGTAGCAAGAGAGTTTTCGGTCATTGCAAAGCTGCCATCTCCTGCAATATCCACTACAGGAACATCAGGTCTTGCAACTTTGGCACCAATTGATGCAGGAAATCCCCAACCCATAGTACCTAATCCAGTAGAACTAAAGAAAGTACCAGGCTGAATTACATCATAGAACAATGATGCCCACATTTGGTGTTGTCCTACTTCAGTAGTGATAATTGATTCTGGAGGTAACAACTCTCGGAGTTTACGTAAAATTTTTGCAGCACCCATTTCACCCGGATGAATTTTCAAGTTTTCTTTCCAGTATGCTTTAGTCTCTTTTACATGCTTTATCCAAGTACTCTCTTCAGTTTTTTTAATTGCTCTTTGCAAAAGTAATTTTATCATTATTCGAAGTGATGCTTTAACATCTCCAACTACGGCAACCTGAGCTGTTTGGTTTTTACCAATCTCTGCAGGATCTACATCCAAGTGAATGATTTTGAGCCTCTTTTCAAATGCCTCAAAGGTTCCAACTGATCTATCAGAGAATCTAGTTCCAATTGCTAATACACAATCAGCTTCTGTCATCATTTTGTTTGCCTCTGCATGTCCATGCATCCCAATTGGACCCAATGACAAAGGATGATTTTCAGGAAATGAACCCTTTCCTTTGAAAGTAGTAACTACTGGAAGCATAAGAGTTTCAGCAATAGATTGCAATTCAGCAAATGCTGATGAGATAATAGTTCCACCACCAGATAATATGATTGGTTTTTCTGAATTAAGTAACATATCGATTGCCCTTTCACATGCAACAATGTCAGGATCAGCCCAAGGATGATATCCTTGAATTTTAAATTCATCTGGAAATTCCATCTCTGCTTCATTTTGTTGAACATCTTTTGGAATGTCAATAAGTACAGGTCCTGGTCGTCCAGTTCTTGCAATGTAGAATCCTTTTCTTACAGCTCCCGGAACTTCACTAGCTGTTCTTGGTTGAAATGCATATTTTACAACAGGGTTTGACATTCCAATAATATCACTTTCTTGAAATGCATCTCGTCCAATCATAGCTACTGGTACTTGACCAGTTACTGCAACCATTGGTGCAGAATCAGCTTGCGCTGTTGCAAGGCCTGTCAATATGTTAGTAGCACCAGGTCCTGATGTTGCAAAACAAACACCTGGTTTTCTACTAACTCTACCAAAACCATCAGCCATATGAGCTGCTGATTGTTCATGTCTTGCCAAGATATGTCTAATATTACATCTAGCAAATTCATCATACATCGGAAGATTTGCACCTCCGGGTATACCAAACACTTGCTTGACGCCTTCTTTTTCCATAGCCGTCATCAAGGCCTTTGCACCTGTCATAGTTTCCATTTTATTCATCAATTCAATCACCATAATTTTAATGTGTTAAAAATTTGAGCAAACTTTACAGTAGAACAACAACTTGCAAATTCTTGCTAATTGGTCCAGTTACTTTTGTGCTCATTGAAATCAAAAATAAATCTAATTGATAATTAATAAAGATTACCAGAAAAACAATCGTGATTTAATCATTTTCGTGCCAGAAGACTTAAACTGATAATTTTCATATTCAAAATTGATTGTTTTGATAGATAGTGAAGAAATCATAAAAATTATTGAAACATTATTTCAAGCGGGAGTAACAAAAGATCTAACACAACTAAAAGACATACATCTTGATGATCCTAAATTTTCAAGCTTTAGTGATTTACCACCATATGATCTAAAAGATTATCAAACTACAATCGAGTTAGAAGAATTAAGATTCATTAGTATTTCAGACTATAGTTATGAAATCATAAAACCAAAAATCAGTATTTTTGGAAATACTGCAATTGTAGCAATGGAGTTAATTCAAAAAGGAATGCTAGTCGATAATAAAGCATTCACAGGAGAACACATGAAAATTAAAGGAAGGGCAACATTTGTTTTGGTAAAACAACCAACATGGAAAATTGCACACATTCATCTCTCAAAGATAGAGGGGTAGTCTATTTCTTAGGGGGATTAGGTTTATCTGATTTGTTTTGAGTAGGTTCATTTGATTTGTTTTGAGTAGGTTCATTTGATTTGTTTTGAGTAGGTTCATTTGATTTGTTTTTCTTTTTTGGGCCTTCGCTGACTAGTTTTTTGTAGAAATCGTATGCTTGGTCGACATTTGAATTTCCGTGAACTATTGATCTAACTGCTCGAATCAT
This sequence comes from uncultured archaeon, assembly GCA_950073955.1. GTDB lineage: Archaea > Thermoproteota > Nitrososphaeria > Nitrososphaerales > Nitrosopumilaceae > Nitrosopumilus. The sequence goes on from CATMRH010000017.1 coordinate 7,035, forward strand.
AGCAACAGGATGTTCTGATTGCCAGATGTTTCTACCCATATCAACACCAACTGCGCCACCTTTGATTGAATCATATGTTAATTGTAATGCATCACGTTCTGGAATTTTCTTTCCTCCTGCAACAATAATTGGAACAGGACATGATTGAACAACTTTCTCAAAATTATCACAATAATATGTTTTTACAATATGTGCTCCTTGTTCTGCTGCAATTCGGCATGCCAATGAAAGATATCTCTCATCTTTGCCCAATTCTTTTCCAACTGCAGTTACAGCCAAAACAGGAATTCCATATCGTTCTGCTTTACTGACTAGTTTTCCAAGATTTACAATAGTTTGGTGTTCATATTTAGAACCAACAAAGATTGACATTGCAAGTGCGCTGGCATTAAGTCTAATTGCATCTTGGATAGAAACCGTAATATCTTCTTGAGATAAATCCTCTCCAATAATACTTGAACCGCCAGAGACTCTCAACACCATTGGAGTATCAGTGGTTGCAGGAACAGATGTTCTTTGAATACCTCGTGTAACCATCAAAGAGTCACAATATTTTAAAAGAGGTGCAATTACCTTTTTTGGGTTTTCTAGTTTTTCAGTTGGGCCAAGGAAATATCCATGATCAACTGCTAACATTAATGCACGATTATCATGTGGTTTAATGATTTGTGAAATTCTATTTTTTAATCCCCAATCCATATCTCTTCGATTTTGAAAGAATTGAGATCCTTTCTTAAGCCTTTCTTATTTTGTAATGATTATTTTCATTGCATTGTCACCACTGCGTGCATGATCAAATGCTTTTTGGGAATCAATAATTGGATAGGTATGGGTGATTAGTTGTTTAACATCGATTTGAGAAGATTCAATTAGATTAAGAGCTTCGGCGGTATCTTTATCAGAAGCAGCATAACTAGTAACAAGAGTGATTTCTTTGGAATAGATTTTACTCATATCCAAATCTAATTTCGCTTCTTTTGAAGGAACACCAAACATCATAACAGTACCACCTTTTCTTACCATATCAATAGCGTCCTCAAGTGCTTTCATACTACTAGTTGCAACAATTGCTACATCTACTCCTCTTCCATCAGTATGTTCCAAAATCTTTTGTTTTCTATCTTCGTTCATAGAATTAATTGATTCAGTAATATTGAATTTTTTTGCAAAATCTAATCTAAAGTCATTAATATCAAAACAGAAAATTTTTGAGAATTTCTTTGCCTGAGCCAACATCACATGCATTATTCCAGTAGGACCAACACCAAAAATTGCAGCTGAATCACCTTCCTGATAATGATATTTTGTCCATGCCCTTAAACAACATGCTAGTGGTTCAATCATTGCAGCTTCCTCAAAGCTTAGAGAATCAGAAATTTTTAGAACGCCGCCATGAGAAACATTCCACGCTGGCACAACATATTCTTCAGACAAACCACAAGGTAAAAGGTTAGTTTCATAATATTTTTTGCACATTGTTTCATTGCCGTGATCACACAAATGACAATCATAACAAGGAACATGGTGGTGAGTAAAGACTCTATCACCTTTTTTGAATCCCGTTACATCAGAACCAATATCTAAAACTACACCTGCGGGTTCATGACCTAAACGCATTGATGGTTGTCCATATTGTCCATAGACTTTTTCCAAGTCAGAACCACAAATTCCACAAGCATACATCTGTACTAAAATATCACCAGATCCTAATGTTGGTTTTTCTGTTTCATCAACAGAAATTATGGATTGTTCTTTAACAAATGCTGTTTTCATGGTAAAACATTGGAATATTGATTATAAGTAGATTAAAGGAATCATACACCAAGAATCTTTTTTAGCATAACTCTGTAATTAACTTCTACTTTTCCACTTCCAATTGAAGGCAATGCAAAAACAAGAGTGGATTTTTTAGCTCGGAGTGCTGTAAGCTCATCATCGATAGATTTTGTAATATCATCACTAACTAAGACCAATCCAACATCAGAATCATCCGTCAGTTTCTTAATTTCATCTAAAGCATGTTGAGGTGTTTCAGAAATGATGCCCTGGACTCCAGCTAATTGGAAACTAGTTACAAACGATTTATTGCCAACAGTAAAGATTTTCATAGTTAAAAAATTTGTTCATTCTAATTTAACCGTTTTTGGCAGGCACCAGATCAGGAAGGTTGATTTAGTTTAAAAAATCAGTGAATCCATGACAGAAATTGATTCTCAAAAAAACATCTATCTGTTCCTTCATGGAAGAATGGATCTGAAAGAAAAAGCAATGAATGCACTCACTGCAAAGGGATTCGCAAATGACAAAGTCATCATGGCTTTACCGAATGAAGTTGGAAATGTAGGAGATTACATGGCAATGTTATGGATGCCACCAAATCCAGACCACATTAAGATTCAACAAATTACAAAAGTTGAGGAAGTGAAACCAGATGATGTGACTGGTCTTTGGAAAGGTGTTTCAAAAGATGATATCGAATCCATACCATTAGAGTAAGTTATCTTAAACCAATACCAAACTCATTACCTTTTTCTAATATATCACCTAAATTAGAATTTTTTAATTTTCTATAAAGTCTCATAAACAAATTTGAATAATAGATAATTACAAACCAGAAAGTAATCCTGAAAGAAAATCAGAAAATTCTTCATCGGAGAAAATAATTTTCTCAATTTTGTTTTCTCTTTGAGCAAGTTCTGCAGATTCCAAGTGATAACAAGTAGTTTTTCCATTTAGTTTTCCAAAGTAGAGTCCTGGACAAGAGCAATAACCACCTTCAGGATCAATCCAGTATTCTTCTCCTTTTCCTACAACTGTCCAAATTTTTCTTTGACTGGGCTCAAAAATGTGCAGTTTTACACGTTTTTCAGAAACTATTGCTTCAACTCTATCGGAGTTTTTGTTCACAAGGATTTAATCAGATATCTGTAGTATAACTTTGATGTTAAAAACTAGAATAGTTCCATCAAAACCTGCGTTAATTCTAGAAGGTAAAAAAAAGTATCTGATAGTTACCGATATTCACATAGGATTTGAAAATAAACTAGCATCAAATGATATTTTCATCGGTAAAAATTCTACCATAAATGAAACAATTCAAGAACTGTTAGAAATTATAGATACAGTGAATCCAGATGCAGTAATTTTGTTAGGTGATATCAAATCAAGCATTAAAAGCATTTCAAGAAATGAGTGGGAGGAAGTCCCAAAATTTTTTGAAAAAATTAGAGAAAAATGTGATGTAATTCTAGTTCCTGGAAATCATGATGCAAATATTCAGAAATTAGTTCCAGATAATATTTCCATGATTAGTTCAACAGGTATGGTAGAAGAAAATATTTTGTTAACACATGGTCATACAATACCATCAGAAAATTTTTCGCATGTTGATAAAATTATCATGGGTCACGTACATCCAGTATTTTTTCAAGAGGACTCAGTGGTAAATGGACAAAGGGTTTGGGTATCAATCAAGACAGAAAAAGAAAAAATTTTTCCAAACAAATCAGGAGAGTTGGAAATAATTATAATTCCTTCATTTAACAAATACTTTTATGCAACGCATAGAAAAAAATACAAAAAATCAATTTCGCCTATTATTAATAAAATTAAAACTGTATCTACAGCAAAAATAGTCACACTTGATGGAGCAATTATTGGAAATGAATCAATAATTGAACAAGTAATTTAATCAATCAAATTTATCATAAGGTTCAATTGGTTCTTTTGTAGTTTCATTATCTTTGAGCCACTCCAAAGTCTTTACAAAAGAATCTGCTAATTCAAGAGTTGTCAAAACAGGAATTCCTAATTCCAAAGATTTTCGCCTAATTTGATATTCATCATCAAGCATTCCAACATATTTTTCCAGTGTAATAGTACTTGGAATGTTTATGATAAAGTCAATCTTTCGTTCATATAGAAGATCAGAAATGTTCGGTTTTCTTTCAGGTTCTGAAATTTTATAAACTATTTCCACTTGGCCGATTTTTTCTTCAAAGAATTCTGCAGTATGTTCAGTTGCTAAAATTTTAAACCCAAGGTGTTTGAGTTTTGCAATACTTGCAACTAGTTTTTGTTTATTTTGATCACCGCCAACAGTTACAAGTGCAGTTCCTTTAACAGGTAGATTGTAACCAACAGATATCAAACCTTTTGCTAATGCATCATGGAAACTATTTCCAAAACAAGCAGCCTCACCAGTAGACTGCATCTCAACCCCCAATGAGATATCTGCACCTTGTAGTTGCATAAAGGAGAACTGTGGAACTTTGATTCCATAGTTGTGAATCTTTTGCCACTTGTTTTCAGGTATTTTAGGTAATGGTTTATCCAAAATAGCCTTGGATGCAAGAGAAATCAGGTTCATTTTAACAAGTTTGGAGACAAATGGCATAGAACGCGATGCGCGAATGTTTAGCTCAATTACATAAACATGGTCATCATGAACCAAGTATTGTAGGTTAAATGGACCTTTGATATTAAAAGTCAATGCAATCTTTTTTGTATATTCATTGATGGTCTCAATAATTTTGTTACTTAGTCTCCATGGGGGTATACACATCATTGCATCTCCAGAATGAACACCAGCACTATCAATGTGCTCAACTATTGCACCAATGATTACTTGTTTTCCATTACTTATTCCATCTACATCTACCTCAAGTGAGTTTAACATGAATTTTGAAATTACAACCGGATGATCAGGAGAAACATCAGCTGCGGCTTTTACATATGCCTTTAGTTCTGTTTCAGACCAAACAACTTTCATGGCAGCGCCGGAAAGAACGTAAGAGGGCCTTACAATTACAGGAAACTCAACTTCTTGTGCAAAGTTTTTGGCTTCATTGATATTTGTGAATGCTTGCCAACGTGGTTGTGGTATGTGAAGTTTATCAAGTTCTGCACTAAACTTTGAACGGTTTTCTGCCCTATCAACATCAAATGCACTTGTTCCCAAAATATTAACACCATGTTCAGCAAGACCCAGAGTTAGATTATTTGCAGTCTGTCCTCCAACACAAGTAATTATGCCTTTAGGATTTTCAAATTCAGTAATATCTAAAATCCTTTCCTGGGTTAATTCTTCAAAGTATAATCGGGTGCAAATATCATAATCAGTGGATACTGTTTCGGGGTTACAATTTACCACAGAGATATTTTTTTCGCCGTTTTCTTGTAGACCCCAGACCATGTTAACAGTGCCCCAATCAAATTCCACACTACTTCCAATTCTATATGGCCCAGCTCCTAGTACAACAATTCCTTTTTCGTCAGAAGGAATCTCAATGTCATGGGAATGTCCACCATATGTGAGATAGAGATAGTTTGTAACCGCAGGCCATTCTGCTGAAAGCGTGTCAATCTGCTTAACGGAGGGTAAAACGCCTAATTTCTTGCGTAAATCACGCACTTCATCAGGTGTTTTGCCTTTAACACGAGCAATTTGCTTATCTGAAAAACCCATTTTTTTGGCTTCCCAGAGAAGTGATTCTCCCAGTTCAGAGTCTTTTAATTTTGATTCGATATCTACAATATTTTTTATTTTTTCAATAAACCAAGGATTAATTGTAGAGAGTTTGTAGATTTGCTCCACTGAAATTCCCATCTTCAATGCAATCGCAACATTGTACAAAATGTGATCATCGTGAAAAGTAAGTTTATTTTCAATTTGTTCTTCATTGTAGGTTTTTCCATTGACACGATTGAGAACTAGACCATCGTTTCCAATATCTAACATTCGGATTGATTTTTGAAGTGATTCCTCAAAGGTTCTACCTATTGCCATTACTTCGCCTACTGATTTCATTGCAGGTCCAAGTTTTCGGTTTACAAGTTCAAACTTTTCAAAGTCCCATCGAGGATGTTTACAGACAATATAATCAAGTGATGGCTCAAAACATGCAGTGGTACTTTGTGTAATTCTATTTACTAGTTCTGATAAATTATATCCCAATCCAATTTTTGCAGACATGTATGCCAGTGGATATCCTGTTGCTTTACTTGCAAGAGCAGAAGAACGTGAAAGTCTTGGATTTATTTCAATTGCAACATACTTATCTGAGTTTGGTTCAAGTGCATATTGAATATTGCATTCGCCCACAATTCCAACATTTTTGGTTGCACGCAATGCTGCAGAACGTAGCATGTGATATTCATGATTATCAATTGTTTGTGATGGAGCAACTACAATATTATCACCAGTGTGAGCTTTCATAGAAAGAATATTTTCCATGTTACAAACAATGATATTGTTCCCATCATAATCCTGCATTACTTCATACTCGATTTGTTTCCAGTGTCCAACGTATTCTTCAATTAGAACTTGACCAACAATACTTGCTCTGAAGCCTCGCTCAACAATCTCATGAAGTTCAATTTCATTATGGGCAATTCCACCACCTTGTCCACCCAGAGTATATGCAACTCGAATTATTACAGGAAATGATAATTCTTCAGCTGCTTTTTTAGCATCCTCAAAATTAGTCACAGTTTTGCTGTTCAAAATAGGAACTTGAGATTCCTTCATAGAATCCTTAAAGAGCTGCCTATCTTCAGTTTTCTGAATTCCTTTAATTGACGTTCCAAGTACACTAACACCATATTTTTGAAGGATGGTAGATTCCTCTAGTTTAACTCCACAATTAAGAGCAGTTTGTCCACCATATGCCAACATAATTCCATCTGGTCTTTCTTTTTCGATAATTGATTCTACATACTCTGGGTTTACTGGAAGAAGATACACTTGATCCGCAAATCTAGTATCCGTTTGGATTGTTGCAATGTTTGGATTAATTAGTACACTTTTCAGTCCATCTTCATGTATTGCTTTGAGGCATTGGCTTCCGGAGTAATCAAATTCACCAGCTTCTCCGATTTTAATAGCTCCACTTCCTAGTACAAGAATTTTCTTTAACGACTCATTCTTTGGCAATTATTCATTTCTCCATAAGACGTTTTAGCTCTTCAAAGACAAACTTACAATCAAAAGGACCAGGTGCAGCTTCTGGATGAAACTGTACTGCAATACAATTTTGTTTTTTGTGTTTTATTCCTTCAACTGTTTTGTCGTCTGCATTTGTAAACCATAAATTAAATTCAGATTTCTCAAGGGATTCAGGAGTAATTCCATAACCATGATTCTGACTAGTGACATAAACTTGATTGTTTTCTAGATTCACGCAAGGTTTGTTTTGTCCTCGATGTCCATATTTTAGTTTGTATGTTTCAGTATTTCCTGCAATACCAATAATTTGTGCCCCCAAACAAATTCCTAATGTAGGAATATTATTTTCAATTAATTTTTTTGCAGTATCTATAGTATCAGGACAATTCTGTGGATCGCCAGGGCCACTAGTAAGTACAACACCTTTAGGATTGTACGATATTATCTTTTCATAGGTGACATTCCAAGGAAGTAGAATTACTTTGTAACCCATTTGGCGAATATTTCTCAAAATTGCATTTTTTGCTCCAGTGTCAATTACGACAACTGATTTTTTATCATCACCATAAACTCGTTCTTGTTTTGTAGATACCACATCCATGAATTGCTCAGAATTGTAATGAGGTGCAGATGAAAGTTGTTTTTTTATTTCTTCAATATCAATTTCAGAATCAGATACCACAAGGGCGGCCATCATAACACCGCCAGTTCGAAGTTTCTTTGTTAATTCACGAGTATCAATTCCAGAGATGCCAGGTATCTTTTCGTTATACATCCATTCATCAAGAGTCATTGAAAGATTCCAGTGACAAGCAGTCAAGGATAACTCGTGGACTACCAAACCCCTTACTTGGATTTTATCAGATTCAAAGAATTTTGAGATACCATCATCATCTTTGATTGAAGGATCAGGAACCCCATAATTTCCAATTAGAGGATATGTCAGTGTAAGAATTTGGCCATTATATGATGGATCAGTTAGTGCTTCAGGATATCCAACCATTCCAGTGTTAAAGACAATTTCACCAAAAACAGTTGTAGAATAACCAAAACCTTGACCATCAATAATAGTACCATCATCAAAAACCAGCTTTCCAAACTTGTTTGCGTGGCTTGATTTCTTTGTAGTTATTGTTACCCTCGTAGAGTCCGAATTAATATTAATTTAAGTTTTGTGTGGAAATGAAATTGAGAAGTATTGATCGCAGTAAAATGTGTAGTAGTTAGAGAGCTTTGAACTCTTCACTCCATTTGTGATAAGCGCGAACCATTTCAGTGGAAACGCTGGGCTTTCTTCTTAACATTATTTCCTTGAAATCAGTGGGAGTGAGTTCTCTTGGTTGCACAGGTATTTCGCCTTCTATAGGTTCGTGATAGTCTGGAGAACGGAATATTTCATGAACTGTTTTAATTTGTGCTGCTTGACAGATATCTTTGATATCACTTGCACTGTATCCATCAAACAATTTTGCCAGTACAGCAGGATTTACTTTGAAACTTTTTCTTAGAGGTTCGGTGTATTCCTTAAAGAGATGTTCTCTAGCTTCTAGTGAGGGTAATGAAACATAAATTCTCTTTTGGAATCGTCTTAGAAAAGGCCAATCAAGGCTCCAGGGTTTGTTTGTTGCCCCGATTACATAAAGCATCAAATCTTTTCCTTTACCATTAACACCATCCATCTCAGTTAGGAATTGGTTTTTGGTTCTTACTTCTCCACCGACTTCGCTGCTTCTAGAACCCAATAGAGAATCAACTTCATCTACAAATAAAATAACTGGCTTACCTTCTTTTTCAGCATAATGTCTTGCCATAGAAAATAATTTTGAAACATTCTTTTCGGCCTCACCTAACCATTTGCTCATCATAGCTGATGCATCTACATTGATAAAATAACCATCCATCTCATTTGCAGTAGCAGCTGCAAGCATTGTTTTTCCAGTACCAGGAGGTCCATAAAGTAACATTCCTTTTGGCCATCCAAGAGGAAACAAATCAGGTCTTTTAGCAGGATATATGATTGATTCACGTAATGCATTTTTTGCATCTTCCAATCCAACTACTTGGGCCCATGTAACATTTGGTTTTTCTTTCATTACAAGTTCTTCAAAGTCATTTTCTGTTTCTTGTCTTTGTACAGATGCCTTTTGATCTTTTTCGGATGCTTTTGGATCAACTGCAGGCTCTACGCCACCAGCTTGTTGTAATGTATTAATTCTATTATGATAAGAGTTGCATCTTTCTTTGTAAATTTGGTTCAGTTTACTGTGAGGATAAAGTTGTAATAGTTTTACAAGGGCATCAATAGCATGCTGATAATGTGTAATTGCCATGCCACGTGCTCCCTGAGAGTCATATTTGATGGCCTCAGAGGCGTATTTACTAGCAGTATTTTCTAATTCTTGTGGGGCTAAACTCATCCGAATTACCTACGAGTATGTCCTTGAGAATTTTGTTGGTATTCTGCGGTGTTAACCTCTGTGCCAAAATTGGTTAAATTAATTGCACTTGTCTCATGCTCATTATAATCAGGTCCATCATGATATCTCTTTTTGAAATCAGATTTCTCAGAGATATGTACATGCATTTCTTTTACTTTGTTTATTGAGTCTTCAGCTGAAATTATAAGTTCAGAGATTTCATCATCTAAATTCTCAAGGGAGTTGGCAGTATCAGAGATAATTGATACAAAATGCTTTAGAATTGAGTGTATCTCTTTTTTGTCAGCATATTTGCATATCATAAAATCAGCAATTCCGACAATTTTGTTTAAATCCTGAAGTTCTTCTAAAGTGAGTTTGTTTATTTTATCATCATCAGAAGGTTTAACCTCGGATAGTTTTTTATCAAGTTTTGAAGAGAGTGTCCTTATACGTTCAATATCCTTTGAAAAGTTTCGTTTAGAATTCAGAATTGTCAAGTGTTGTATGCTTTAAAAAAATCAAGATTAGGGTACTGCTTACTTATTTTAGAGTCCACGATTAACTTTACTTTATCAAGTAAAGCTGAGGATTCTTCATTTGATTGGCTAAAGTCAAATCTTGCCTTTGTAAGTACGGCAGAATCCAGCACTATGCTTCCTAAATGAACAGATAATTCAGATAGTTTTTGGCTACAATTTGGAACAATATCAAATAATTGTGCACTAACTGTTCTAATCAGTGGGATAATTGTAGGAAGGACTTCAGGGATATTATTAATGCCAGATATTCTTCCAGTTCTTTTTTTTATTTGAAAGAGAATTTCTAAAGAAAATGCCACAATTCGTTCTAAGTCAATTGCTCGAAGATGAGAATTATCAGTTTCATCAAAATCATCAACAAAAGATCTGTTTAATTTTTTTAGGTCATGTCTTTTTTTCTTAAGAATCTTAACAATATCATCTAACAGAT
>CATMRH010000018.1 GCA_950073955.1 uncultured archaeon
CTAAAAGAATTTCTTACTCATCTAAAACAGGAACTTTAGCCATAATCCACATATCTGTCATATCGCTTTTCAACATCTTCATTTTCTCCTGATATTATCTTCTCGTATGCATCATTTTTTCTCAATTCAATATACTTGCAAATCGCTACAAATTCTTCTTCTTTTGGATAAGAGTAAAAGACTGGCTCAATCATCTTTAGATATTCGAGAACTTTCTCTCGATATTCTTCTCTTGTGGGCGTTTTGATTCCTTTCATTCTGAACCAAATAACTGCCCAACTTGAGCCTACAATATGTGGCAATTGATCAAATGCTCTTTGAATCTCATAACGTTCGTCGTTTCTCATGATTCTTGAAGAAACCTTGAGGCTGATTTTGCAAAATATGTTACTATCATGTCAGCTCCAGCTCTTTTAATTGAGTATAGAATCTCGTCCGTAATGTCTTTTTCATTTACATAACCTAGTTGCGAAGCAGCTTTTACCATTGCATACTCCCCAGAAACACTATATGCTGCCACAGGAATATTGAATCTTCTTCTTGTCTCTGCTATTAAATCCAAGTAAGCTAATGCTGGTTTAATCATTACAATGTCTACTCCTTCATCAATGTCTGTCTCTACTTCCAGCATTGCTTCTCTAGCATTTGTATATGGAACTTGGTATGTTTTTCTGTCTCCAAACTTTGGTGCACATTCCGCGGCATCTCTAAATGGTGCATAAAAGTTTGAACGATGTTTAGCTGAATGTGACATTATTGAAACATCTTTGAATCCTTCTTCGTCAAGTGCCTTTCTAATTGCAGCAACTTGGCCGTCCATCATTGCAGATGGTGATACAGTATCAACTCCTGCTTTTGCTTGACTGACAGCAATCTTCGCAAGTGTGCCAAGACTAGTATCATTATCGATCTTATCTCCTTGAATTATTCCACAATGTCCAGTAGATGTAAACTGACATAGACAAACATCTGCCATTATCACTATTTTATCTCCAAAATTTTGTCTGATCTGAACAATTGCCTTTTGAACAATTCCATTATCATCAAATGCAGAAGATCCTGCTTCGTCTTTTTTAGTTGGAATTCCAAAAAGCATGATTGCAGGAATTCCTAAATCAGTAATGGTTCCAACTTCATCATTAATGTCATCTAAAGGAAGTCGCTCAATTTCTGACATTGATTCTATCTTAACTCTGGTCTTAAGATCTTCTTGAACAAATACCGGACAAATGAAATCTTTTGAAGAAAGCGTGGTCTGTTGAACCAATTCTCTCATTTTTTCAGATGTTCTCAGTCTACGAAGACGTCTGGAAGGAAATGACATGTTAGAAATTCTCTTTAGGTAAAATATAATCCTAATCTACCTGGTTCTGTTTTTTATAGTCAAACAGTTTGCTTGCTATCTCTACTACCTCCGGTTTGCCTTGCTCTGATGCTTTTCTGATATTGTTCATTGGAGTTGAAACAATACTCTCAACAACTGCCTTTGTTAATTCCTCAATAATTTTGATCTTCTTCTCATCTTTTTCACCAAGCATTTGAAGTGCTTTTTGCAATTCTTTTTCTCTAAGATATTCTATGCTCTTGAATACATCTTTTACAAGTGGTTCTGCATCTAGTCTTTTCATTGAGGCTTCTAATACACATACTTCCTCATTAATTATATTTTCAATGGTTTTCACTTTGTTTAATCGTGCATTCATATTCTTTTCAACCATCTCTGCAATTTGGTCAAGATTCATCAATTTCACACCGCTAACAGTTGCAACTTTCTCATCTACTGTTCTTGGATTTGATAAATCTAAAATCATCATTCCTTTGTTCTTATCTTTCATGGCTTCAATGATTCTTTCATGTGTTACAAGAAAATATGGTGCTGTTGTTGCCACAAACAACACATTATAATTTTCAAATCCTGAAAGCACTTTTTCAAATTTAATTGGGTTTCCTCCCATTGTCTCACAAAATGCATGTGATCTTTGAATAGTTCTGCTTGCCACATCAAAGGCATATCCTCTTCTTTGTAATGATTTTGCAACAAGAGTAGATACTTCTCCAGTTCCAATCAACAAAATTTTCTTTGTCTTTAATTCATCAATATTTTCTTCAGCAAGCTTTACTGCTATAGACCCCACTGAAATCCCACCGCTGCCAATTCCACTAGAGTTTCTAATCCTAGTACCAATTCTAATTGCCTTATCAAATAAAGTATTGAGATGTTGTCCCGATGCTTTTATTTTTCTAGCAGAAGTAATGGAATTTTTTATCTGACCAAGAATCTGCTCTTCACCTAACACCATGGAGTCTAACCCTGATGTTAATTTTAACAGATGATGTAGTGCCTCTTTATTTTCAACAAACTCCAAGTTTTCATTAAATATCTCTTCCTCAAGTCCAGTAAGTGATGCCCACGTCTTCTTGATTTTGTCGAGATCATATGTTTTTGATTTACCAAACAACTCAATTCTGTTACATGTTTGAATAATTACACATTCATCTAGTCCTGAGTGCTTTTTGAATTGCTCATATGCATTTTCCACATCTTTTATTGTAAACTTTTCAAGAATGTGGATTGGTGAATTACGAAAAGTTACACGTGCATTGATGATATTTTGATTCATTTCCAATTCTTCAGTATTGTAATGGCTCGCCTTTCAGCTTTTTTTAACTGACCGTCTTTTATTAACTGTTCAACCTTATTGTCAGTTATAATACTACGTAGGTATTCTCTTCTTTGAGTTTGAGTGGGAATGATTTCTTTTGCTAGTTTTCTTGCGATCTTTTGAATCTTGATTTGATCAATGTCTTCTTTTGTGATAATCTTCTTGAATATTTTCTCTGATTGAATTCTAATCTTCTTTGACATCGCTGGACTACGACCACCTGTAAAAATTGCAATCTGAATCATATTTTCAAAATCAATTATTGCAGGATTTGAAAAGTCACTGTCTTCTGGATTATCAGAACTATACACAATTATCTTGTTTCTTTTCGCACTATTGATAATTTTTTGATTAAGATTTTTGTCATTGGTGGTTGTAATTATCATATTTGGTTTGAGTTTTGAAATAAATTTTGTATCCTGAATTTTTTGTTTTTTCAATTTAATTTTCTTTGCTTTTACTAATTTGTTAATTTGCGAGTTAACAGAATCACTGATTACTATAATTTCACAATCTTGCTTTAGCAAGGAATTAATTCTTTTTTGTGCCTCATTTCCACCACCTACGACAATTACTGTTTTATCATGAAGGTTTAGATCAACTATCATCGATCAAAAGGACTTGAGTTTCTATTTATGTATTAAAAATCAACGCGTAAAATCCCAGCTACATTTTTAATTGAACAGACAAGTTACTGACATATTGACTTCCATGGATGAATTGGATAAAGAACTCCTTAATGAAATTCAATCAACATTTCCACTTGTAACAAGACCTTTTGATGCAATTGCTAAAAAATTTGATACTACTCCCAAAATTATCAAAGAACATCTAAATAATCTAAAGAAAGTTGGAATTCTAAGACAACTCAGTGCAATTTTTGATACCAGAAAGCTAGGTTACACAAGTTCTCTAGTTGCAATGGAGATTGAACATGATAAACTAGAATATGTTGCAAGTCAAATTAATCGCCATCCTGGCGTTAGCCATAACTATGAACGTGAACATCAGTTTAATCTTTGGTTTACTTTGGCTGTTCCACCTGGTGCAGATTTGAAGACAGAGATTGACAAGTTTAACGTACTAAAGGGAATCAAAAAGGTAAGAATGCTTCCTACTCTACAACTATTCAAGATTGGTGTAAAACTAGACATGGTAGATGAAAAGAAACATGAGATTGCTCCTACTGAAGAGAAAAAAGTGATTAAAAATGTAAAATTTGAACCCACTGAACAAGACAAAGACTTTATCCGTGAATTACAAAAAGACATGGAAATTATTGATGAACCATTTGTAAAGGCTGCAAAAAATCTTGGAATTACTGAAAATGAATTGTTTGAAAAAATGAAACATTATGAAGATATTGGAGTGATGAGAAGATTTGCAGCAATCTTAAGACATAGACAAATTGGATTTACTGCAAATGGAATGATAGTTTGGAAAGTTCCTGAAGATAGAATATCAGAAGTTGGAGAAAAGCTAGGTGCGTTTCCTCAGGTTAGTCATTGCTATGAGAGACCTACATATGCTGACTGGCCATACAATGTCTTTTCAATGATTCATTGTAAAACTCATGATGAGGCACATGAGGTAGCAAAGACAATACAAGATCAAATCAAAGTTCCTGATTATGATATCCTCTTTAGTTCTCGTGAATTCAAAAAAGTACGAGTTGAATATTTCGTAGAAAAGTCCTTTACTTTAGAAGAAACAATTCCTATTTCTTAAAATTCATTTTCATCATGTCCAACCACATGAATTGTGCAAAAATACTGATCATTCATGTTACAATAGTATAGAGAATTTTCACCACATATTTTGCATGGCGGTTTTTCGTCTAACTCTGATAGTTTTGTATGATACATCTTACTTTTACTAGTGATGCTAGAATTCTTGTAAATTCTTGTCAGATTCGCATAGTATTCAAGTTCTCTAGGGTTTAGCGACTGTTTGTTTTTAATTTTTTTAATAATTGCTTCCCATTTTTTATACTCGCCAATTTTGGCAAGCTTCATTCTTTCTATGACTTCTAATGTTTTTTGTGAATCTATTGGTATTGCCATCTGATGGTTAATTTGCTTGAGGTGTTGCCTTTAATTCATACGAAGGCCATGTATTGTATAATTCATCAATCTCTTTCATATCTGAAGTTGAAATGTATTTTCCATCTGTCATTTCTGCATAATTAATAATTTCTTCTTCACTGATCATTGTAGGAAATACTGACGCAAATCCTTTCTTTGTCATGATAAACTTCATTGCCAATTCTGTTATGCTCAATCCATTTCTTTCTGCAATGGGTCTGAGTAGTTCAACTTTTTCTAATGATGCCTTAATCCATTCTCCTTTTCTTACTGATCTATGATCCTTTTCATCAATCTTAGTATCTGCATTTACTTTTCCTGTTAGTATTCCTGATGCTTCTGGAACTCTAACTAAAATTCCAACATTTTTTTCCTCAGCTTTTCTTAATAATTCATTTCCTGGAGTTTGTTCTAAAATATTGTAAACTGTTTGAACTGCACTTAGATTTGGTCTATCCATCGCTTCTAGACCTTCTTGTGTCCAACCAATTGCCGGACCTAATGCTATTTGATATGTTTTGATAGTTTCATCTGCAACGAAACTATCAAGTACATTAAAAATTGAATCATCTCTTATGTGGTTAAGTTTTGGATTATGCAAACCATACATGTCAAGATGATCTGTTTGTAGTCTCTCTAAACTATTCCTTAATGCCATTCTTGTAAAATCTTCATCAAATTTCTGTGGAAGCTCAGTGTGTCCAATTTGCTCCACTCCTTCAAAATCATAACCATACTTTGTAGAAATAACAACCTCGTCTCTCATATCTTTAAAAACTTCACCAATCAATCTCTCACTTTTTCCTTTACCGTACATATCTCCTGTCTCAAAGAAATTAATTCCCACATCGTATGCTTTTTTGAGCATTCTTTTTGCTTCATCTTCTTCAATCTTCTTGCCCCACCAATCAAGCGCAATAGCCCATGCTCCAAATCCTAATTCTGATACTTTGATGTCTGTTTTTCCTAGTTTATTGTAATTCATTTTTCTGCATTTCAATTTGAAATTTCATCATTTATGTTTATCCAAGATTTGCATCGTTGATATTTGGATTTTATAAGGAAAATATTTTATGATAACTCTAGCCCATACTTGTAATTAGAGGTATGATATCTTTTTTGACGCATACAATCATTGGAATATCGTTTTTAACATATGTTGAGACTTGTGTTTCTCTCAAATCCATGATAAGATCTTGAAAATCTCTAATATCATCTACTTCAAATGCTAACACGAAATCCTCATCATGAATCCCAAAAGAGTACGTTGTGTTAAGTACAACTTGTGGATATCTCTTGCTAACTTGAATATGTTCATCCATTATTTGTTGGCGTTTTTCCTTCGGTAATAGATACCACTCTCTTGTTTTTGTGAATGGATAAACAATTACGTATTTTTTTGGTTCATTTCCTGTCACAAATCCGTGAGTCTTTGCATCTTTTGCATAAATTGATGGTCGTGTACATGACAAGTATGTAATAGATGGTATGATGTATTTCCCAAATACTGTTTTGTATAATTTCTCAATAACTACTTGAATTTCTTCAACTGTCTTTGCTGCAAACCAAAACAAAAAGTCTGTATCGTCTCTTAATCCTAGATTTGAATAAGATCTAAACATTATCCCTGAGTTTTTAATTATATTTTCAACTTCTTTTGCAGATTCTTCTTTTGCCAAGTCTGCCATCCATCTCCATTTAGGATCTACTTTGAAAAATGAGAAATTGAAATAGTATTGATCATTATCTTCTGACATGTTTTCTCCAATTTTGAAACCCTATTTAAACAAAAAACTAAATTCTTTATTGTAAAATTTCTACAATCTTTTTGCTTGATTTATGGCCTGATTTTATCTGAACAAGCATAGTTGATACTCCCAAATGTTTTGCTAGTTTCTTAATGATTTCTTTATTAGCCTCTCCTTTGACTGGTTTTGATTTAATTCCAATGTTAATTTGATTATCTTTTATTTCTAGAAATTCTTTAGAAAATTCTACTTGAACTTTGTAAATCAATAGTTTTTTGAAAAAATGTTCTGTTTAAATTTGATTAGGCTGTTTGTTTTATGGCCCACTCGTAGCCCTCTGCTTCTAGTTTATCTGCAAGTTTTGCATCACCTGTTTTGATGACTTTACCATCAGCAAATACATGCACAAAGTCTAGTTTGTCTAAGAATTTTAGAATTCTAGCATAGTGAGTAATTATAATTGTAGTTGCCTTTTCGCCAGATACTTGACTAATTGCTTTTGCTACTGCTTGAACCGCATCAATATCTAAACCTGAATCTGGTTCATCTAAAATTGCAATTTTTGGTCTTAACACTGCCATCTGTAAAACTTCTGCACGTTTCTTTTCTCCTCCTGAGAATCCTTCGTTGAGATATCTTGAAAGGAATTCTTCTTTTAACCCCACTTTCGCTAGATTTTCTTTTAGATATTTTTGAAATTCTCTTACTGTAATGAAGACTTCTCTATCGTCTCCTTCAAGTGCTTTGCTTAAAGAGTTGTAAGCTGTTCTAAGAAAGTGAGAAAATCCTACACCTGAAACTTCAGTTGGGTATTGAAATCCTAAGAATAATCCCTTCTTTGCTCTTTCATCTGCCTTTAAACCTAAAATGCTTTCACCATCAATCAAAATATCTCCTTGAGTAACTTTGTATTTTGGATGTCCAAGTAGTGTGTAAGCTAGTGTACTTTTTCCTGAACCATTTGGTCCCATTATGGCATGTACTTGTCCGGGACCTGTCTTTAGATTAACTCCTTTGAGAATTTCTTTATCTCCTATTGAAACATGAAGATCTTTAATCTCTAATACTGCCATGTTGCGCTCTATTTTGTTTCACTATATAATGCCGACGAAATTTAGCTAATCCTAATGGAAATTATTTGTAATAAAATGAAAAGGGGGAGGGGATTAATTTTTGGTCAGAGATGGTCTCAAAGTAATTTTGAGTTTGTAACTTGTTAGAATCTCTTTACATCTATTTCTGATAGTAACTTCTGTGACTCCTGCAACACTTGAAACGTCTCTTTGAAGTACGTTTTGTCCAAGCAGGACTGATGCAACATACAGATATGCTGCTGCAATTCCATTTGGAGCCTTTCCATCTGAAATGCTACTATCTTTGGTTTTTTCTGCAATTTCCAAGGCTAGTCTTTCTACTCTAACCTCAGTCTGTGTCATATTTGCTATCTTTGAGATGTATTTGTCCATGGTTACAACTGGGGCTGTAAATTGTCCCATTTCCATTACTATGGTTCTATAGTATCTTGCTGCAAGTTTTGTTTTTGATTTGACATCTTTTGCTGGACACATTCCTCTACAAATTTCTTCTAGTGATCTAATTACAGCACATTGTTTGCATGCCATGTAAATTGTAGCAGCTGTAATGCTAACTACTGATTTTCCCTTTACATCTACATGTCCATCCAAATTTCTGTATATCATAGAAGCAGTTTCCAATACGTTCTTTGAAAGATTAAGACCGTCACATGTTTCACCCATTTTTGCTAAAACATTTGCAAGTCTTCTTTCTCTTGGTGAGGAAACTCGTATTCTTTGTTGCCATTTTCTGAGATTGTGCATTTGATTTGCAACTTCATGGTTGATTGTTTTTCCACTAAAGTCCTTTGTACCAAGTGAGATCTCAGTTGTTATTCCCAAGTCATGTTGAGAATAAGTCGTCTGTCCTGTCGCTCTTGCTAGCTTCATTTTGTCTTCAAGATTTGAACTAATTGTCTCTGGACCAAAGTCTGCAATCTGGTCAGCGACTACAACGCCACAACCAGAACAGATTATTTCACCATTCTGCATGTCATCAACTAATGTTGATTTACATTCAGGACAGCTTTGAGGTTCTGGTATATTCATTTTTTTCTTCTCCTAAATTTTTTTGGTGTACTAACAGGAGGTTGTTCAATTGCGAAAACACTTTTGCCAATGTATTTTTTGATATTGTTTGTTAACGGAGTTGCAGATGCAAAGGGTCTTCTTACTGGACCAATTAATTCCATTACTTTTGCAACTCTAGTTCCTTTTTTGTCACAGAGTATTTGTCCTTCAACTAGTTTGTTGGATAGTTGAATGATTACCCTACCACTTCCGGCTAGGTGCATTATTTCGCCTACCTCCTGCAATTAAAAATACTAACATGGTATTCCTATCATAGACTTCTGTCAACTTTACTTTAGTTAAGAGCTAGATTTGATTTTATTTTGACTGTTTGGACCTTTTCAAAATTAGTTTTTCAGAAATTTTGTTAAGAATTTTTGTTTTGGGAGATCCTTTTGGCAAAACAACATACCCTGACCTGACAAATGGTCTTTTAGGAAATCTTACTTTATCATTAGACTCTGTAATTTCAAATCCCGCAACTTTTGTTGCATCTATCAACTCTTTCAATGAAGGATCAAAAATACATTTTTCCAATCCCTGTCTTCTCCCTTTTGATTTTTTTAAATTCCTGTTAAAATAATCCAACCAGATTACGATATGTTCGTAATCTTTCATTTTATTCCTTTAGTAAAACTGCGTTAACTATTCCGTTTTGTCCTGGTTTAGAAACTATTCTGCACTTACCTTCTTGTATTTCTAGTATGGCACCTTTTGTAATGATGCCACGTCTTTTGTAATCATTATTTGTAGCATTCTCTAAAACTTTGAGAATTTTTGTCTTCTTTACTTTAGCATCTCCAGTAGATAGATTAACAAAATCAATTGTTTTCAAAGCTGTCTTTCTATTGTTTCCACGTACTCGTCTTGTTATTGTTACTTGAGCTCCATTGACAGGTTCATTTGGATATCTATCAATTTCATACTTTCGTCTAGTTCTAAGTGGATGTCTTCTTCCTCCAGTAATTTTACTGGTTGCTAAATTCTCTACGCACTTTTTCACAAAAACTTGTCTGAATTACTCTAATTTATACAAAACGCAAAAAATTAGGCCTGTATCAAAAAATCTACTAGTTTAGTTCTGTAACAATTTGAGGGGTGGAATTTGTTTGGCTCATCCTAGCTGTTTTTCTCACTTTGGAGAAAAGTCTTTGTTTTAGATCTTCTACATCTCCTTGAATTCCAAAATACTTTTGAAACTTTTCTGTTGTCGAATAAATTTTTAACCTTCCGACATTTTGATGACTGATGTAATCTAATTGTCGTAATTCTTTTAGATGTGCATAAACGCCTGTTCCTCTCACTTCAACTAATTGCTTTGATGAGATTGGTTGACTATACGCAATGTACGATAATGTCTTCAGTGCCGCATTTGGAAGAACAGGTTTTGAAGCATATCTTTTCACCGTAGAGCTGTATTCTGGCTTTAGCTGAAATACGTATGATCCATCTGGAAGTATGACTACTTCAAGTGCTTTGAACGCTGACTTTGTATTTTTCATAATGTTCTTGAGTAATTCTAGTGTCTTTGTCCTAGATTCTGTGCCTGAGGCTCTGATTAAATCTTCTATTCTAAGAGGCCTGCCAGCTGAGTAAAGCGCTGCTTCAATTCTTGCCGTCGCTTCATCCATATTCATTATTTTAGCCAATTATCTATATCTCACCTAAAATCTAGTTAAAGAAATCTTTTCTCCATTATTGATCAGTTTGTTAATTCTTCTTTTATTACAGTAATTTTGATGTCGTCTTCAACTTGTTCAAGATCTACCTTTTGGTCTCTAGCCAAAAATAATATTGCGAAGAAACATCTGATTGAATCAATTTCATCTAGTTCTGTAATAATGTCTTGAAGTAACCCAAATCCTTTTAATGAAATTTTTTTCATCACCAAGTCTTCATATTTTCCAATGATATTTTCAAGTGAAATGAAATATTCATTAAAATCAGGCGCTTCAATTGGCTCAATCTCTAATCGTCTGTTTCTTCTTGATTGAGGATTGGCAATTGTACCAATGAGATTTTGAAGTAATCCTAGCAAATCATCTAATGAAACTGGATATGTGGATTCATGCCTGAATGGAATGTCGATTAATTGAATATTTACATCTGTTCTCTGATGCATTGATTTTTTCTCCATTGCAGCTCTTTGTAATGCAAAAATACTTTCAACTTTCATTCTATAGATTAATGATGATGATAATGCTGCCATACCTGCAACTTTGAGATCTTTTTTACCTGATTTTTCTAGAATTTTTATCAATAAATTCAAAATTTGAATCAAGTCAATATCCCAAACGTCTTTTTTGGCAACAGACGAGGGACTAAATAGAATATTCACTGGATCTTGAGAAATGCTATTGGGAGTTTGTGGGTCACTCACACAATTACTTTCGTCATATTCCATAATATCTAAAGGCTCTATTTTTTTCTCACTTCCAGTCAACTCTTATATTGTTATGACAAAAAATCCCTCTATGAAGTCTGCCAGAATCACAGGCCCTAATGAGCCTCTCGCAGTTATAGAATCTGATACGCCAAAACCTCAAGGAAATGAGGTTCTAGTTAAAGTACAATCTGTTGGTGTCTGTCATAGTGATTTACACTTGTGGGAAGGTGGTTATGATCTTGGAGATGGACAATTTATGAAAGTTACAGATAGAGGTGTAAAATATCCTGTAACTCCCGGGCATGAGATTGCTGGCACTGTTGAAGAAATCGGTGATGCTGTTTCTGGAATATCAAAAGATGACCAAGTTTTAATTTTTCCTTGGATAGGCTGTGGAGAATGTCCTGCATGTAAAGTAGGAAATGAAAATCTATGTGATACCCCAAAATCGATGGGTGTTTTTCAAGATGGCGGGTATTCTGATTACGCTTTAGTTCCTCATTCTAAATATTTGGCAAAACTTGATGGTGTTGATCCAGACTCAGCAACTTCTCTTGCTTGTTCTGGACTTACTGCATACAATGCTGTAAAAAAAGCAAATGCAAATTCACCAGAATTTTTACTGATAATTGGGGCTGGTGGTTTAGGATTGATGGCAATTCAACTTGCAAAAGCAATAACTAAAGCCAAAATTATCTGCATTGATAATGATGATAAAAAATTTGAAACTGCAAAAAAGATGGGTGCAGATTTTGTTGTAAATACTAATGTAATTGGATCTATATCTACTGGAATTGGAGGTCCAGTAGAAAAAATAATTTCTATTTGTAATGGCAAAGGAGCTGACAGTGTTATCGACTTTGTAAATGCTCCTCAAACTGTAAAAACAGCACTGGCAGTTTTACGAAAAAGGGGAAATCTGGTACTTGTTGGACTTTTTGGAGGCTCTCTAGAAATATCACTTGTAACAATTCCACTCAAATCAATTACTATTCAGGGCGCTTACACTGGTAACTATAATGATATGGTTGAATTGATTGAGTTAGCAAAAAAAGGTGTAATAAAACCAGTAATATCAAAAAAATATACTCTCGATGAGGCAAATACTGCCTTGAAAGATCTCAAAGCACGAAAAATCATTGGCCGTGCTGTGATAAACCCATAGTTTGATTTTTCATTACAAAATCTTATAAAATAAAACCATTGGATATTGGTATTGGATTATGGGAAAAAGAAAATCCTGATAGAAATTATCCTACCAATAAAGGATTGAGACAATATTCAATGTTTAGAAATTATTCAGATTATGTTGTAACGTTTAAGATTTAGTTCGTTGTTCTAAAGATAAAGTCTTCATCGGTTTTACTCATTCCAACTCTAATTTTTCTTGGTTTTCTTTACCTTTTATTGTCACTGTTTGGCAATTCTAAAATTATTGAGATGCTAGAATTGGGATCATCATTAAATATCATTTTGACGTATAGAATATAACGAGAAGCTATTGTTCTGCGTCGTGGAATGATTAGTCTGGAAAACATTCATGTTATGGTAGTCCTAGATTCATGTTTTCCATGTACCTCGTTGATTTTAATTTATGAAATTCTATTTTTTGTTTTCCTGTTAGAGCAATCTTTATCTTTCTTGTTACCCTTATTCATTATAGAAGACTCCCCTTGAGTGTTTCGTATACCAGCTGGTAATACTCGGCAGTCTGCCAGTTGGATTTTTCATTATTGTAGTGTTTGATTGTACTTAGACCCCTTGACAGATTTAATGAAATATTCAATCAAAGATTTGTAATTCAGAGTTCAAGCCAAACCCCGAACTACCAAGATGAGAGGAAAGGGTGAACATAATTAGAATATTTTGGTGTAATATGAATGTGATAGGATAAAATTTTATAATAAAATATCAATACACATAATCAAAAAAATAAAAAAGAAAAAACATCACACTAATTTCTTGGTTGTGTGAATGTTGAAATCCATGATTGTAGAATATTTTTATTCAAATCAGTAAAAGTACTTGCACTATTGTTCCATGTCTGAATGTTTTTTTGGATTGCACTAGTAGTTGCTTGAATAATCTGATTTTGTACAGATTTTGCTTTGATAATTTGCTTGTTGGTATCTACAATAGCAGTTTTTGCTGCAGTTGTAATATCTGCATTAATTCCAGTCTTTTTTGCAAATTCTTTGATGATAAAATTAAATGGCGCAGCCCATTTTTGCAGAACTTTGAGAGATTACCTCTCCTTGCCAGGTCATATACCTGTTAGCCATTTTTGTTCTGCAGGGCTACGCAGTCTATTTGTTATGTTGGATGTCTAATGACATCAAACAACTATACTAACTGATCTATTTAAGATCTAATGCGGTATTTTTGAACATCTGTTTAATCAAGATTTTATGCCACTCATTTTAAAGGAAAGTTTATCTCTTTTATTGTACTTAATATGATACCTCTTTTTGAGGTGTCAATTGGTCCAGCTGCATCCGACCAAGCAAAGCAGCTGGAACACTTTAATTTCAAAGATAACAATCAAATTAAAAAGTTAAATAATTTTTGATACAAATTTTCATGATGGTGGCTGTTAGCTTATTCAAATAAGTTTCAGAAGCATAACTGGACACACAGTCACCTTCTAGATTATCTGAAATTATCTTAAGATTGTTAAAATATAATTCTTAATTCAGGTTAATTAGATTTTAATATTCTATTGTCGGATTTCTTAATTCTGGAATTGGTTTTACATCATGCCAAGTCTTTCCACTATCGTAACTAACTCTCTTGATAATGCCTTGTTTAACAGGTTTTTCTTCTTCTAGGTCTTTGGAGGACATTTCCTCATTTTCAGAACAATCTTCACATAGAGTTTCAATCAAATCTCTAAGAAATTCTGATTGACATTTCCCATCTTCATTACAAATCTCAACGAATCGGTTATGCAGTTTGTTTTCTAGTTTGGTAGACACTGTTTTCATGTGGTAAACCTCGAATAGATTATAGTAGAAATAAGTAGATGAGTTATTTGGTGAAAAGTCTTGATTAACCTATCAGTTATATGCTCAAAAAGTGAATGATACTCATGGGTAAGCGTCAAGTAAAAAATGAAAGTGCTCTTAAAGAGATCCGCCTTCCTGAAGAAGGTGAACTTTTTGGACGAGTATTGAAAATGCTTGGAGGTGAAAATGTCATGATAAAATGTGCTGATAATATTACCAGACGTGGCCGAATTAGAGGAAAACTAAAGAGGAGAGTTTGGATTCGAGATAATGATATTGTGATTATTGCACCTTGGGACTTTAAAGAAAAGGAACGAGGGGATATTATTTGGAGATTTACACTTCCTCAAGTGACATGGTTAAAGGAACAAAATCATATCCCTAAAGATTTCTAACCATTATTGTTTCTGACTTGATCTGTTTTTGATACCTTAGTTAATATAGTGACGAATTATTCCAAAATTAAATGGAACAAGGCACCGTAAAATGGTTTAACCGTACTAAGGGCTTTGGTTTTATCGAAAGAGAAGGTGGAGACGATCTGTTTGTTCACAAATCAGATGTTGACGGATTCATCAACGAAGGCGATAAAGTCGAGTTTGAAGTAGGCGAAGGCCAAAAAGGCCCAGCAGCTCAAAAAGTCAAAAAAACAGAATAGGCATTGAATTTTTTAATTTAAGATCTCATCTTTGTTTTCTTAAATCCCGTCTATCTTTTTATTATTTTCAAAATTAATTTTTATTCATAGAAAACTTTGTGGTCCCAAGCGAAGGAATTGAACCTTCGACAACCCGGTTTCTGTATGCCTGATATGCTGTTATTCGGTCAGCCATCTAAAGCCAACAACTACAGCCGGAAGCTCTACCAGGCTGAGCTAGCTTGGGACAAGGAAAACGAAGATCTATACTATTAAAAAACTATCGTAGGCATTTTAGATTATATGATCGTTAATGTACTATACGCATAAATACTCTGCAAAGTTTTTGAAGACTTGATGTCGAAGCTAGAATTATCTTATTCTGGTTATGTCTGTGCTCCATATTTGCATACACATGAATCGATTGAGCTAAAAGAATCTTGGATTAATTCAAAAAATATCGAAAAATTATTTTTTGTTACAGGTACGTTTTCAAGTGAAAGTAAACCATATTTTTCTGATTCTACTAATCATTATCTTCTAGCTAAATTCAAAGATAGTACACATATATCAAAAGATTTTTCTAAACACAACCAAGAAAAAACTGCCTTTGTGTTTAACATCAAAGATGATCTCTTCCAAAGAGAAGTTCAAGGAGAAACTAATTTTGTCTCCGTATATTATATCGAATATGGAGAAAATGATGAAGACTTGCAAGAAATTGCAAATCTCTTACTAAAAAGAGCAAAAATTGAGAAAGCAGGACTTGGAAACATGAATACATATTGTTTAACTTCTCCCAAATTTACATTTCCATACTCTGAAAATATTCTAGTCATTGAAGTTACAAGTGAA
Source organism: uncultured archaeon (assembly GCA_950073955.1). Classification (GTDB taxonomy): domain Archaea; phylum Thermoproteota; class Nitrososphaeria; order Nitrososphaerales; family Nitrosopumilaceae; genus Nitrosopumilus. Next base: position 15,523 of record CATMRH010000018.1, read on the forward strand.
AAAAGTCATCAAAGTGTAAAAAAATACTGTGAACAAACACGACGTGATGTAAACAGAAAAGGATTGATAATGACTAATTTGATTAGCCTCTCACTTCTTGAACAACTAAAGTAAAAAGTAAAATTTTTTCGCTGTATTTTGCTTAATTTTTTCTTATTTTACTAAATGCTGCCCCAAGAATTTTCTTTCTAGTGATTTCAAGTGTCTTGAAAATTACATCAAAAATATCATCTGTATTATTTCCTAAAATTCTGATGATTATTCCTGATTCATCTGGAAGAATGGATGTTTCAACAGAAATTATATCTGAATCTTTAATGTTTGCGTTTATAATATTCTCCAGTTCAATTACATCTTCCTTCCTAGTCAAGACATAAACTGTTCCGACTGTTCTATATTTTCCTAATATGCCAAAATCCCCTAATCTTTGTTTTTTTTGGTTCAATCTTTGTATTTTCTAAAAATCTTATTTTTTTATCCTGATTTTTGCAGTGTGTTTTAAGGTAACATATGTCATATTCAAAAGATTCCCCCATAGCGACTCTACCTGGGGTTAAAATTTCTGAATAAATCAAAGTGGAATTACTGTGTACGTTGAGATTCACTTTTTGATAATATCTCGAGTTCTTGAATGAAATTATTTGATCAGGGGTCTTGAATCAGAAACCAATTCAAAAAAGAAACTGGTTCCTGTGAAAAATTGTCGTTCTATTGGAAAGAAAGACATGTTGTATAATGATCTTACTCCGAACATTGAGGTCAATCCTGAAACATATGAAGTAAAAGTTGATGGGAAACTTGCAACTGTAGATCCAGCAGATAAAGTCTCTATGTCAAGACTTTACAACTTATTTTAAAACTTTTCAAATCCTATGTTTAGTTAAATGAAAATAATTTACTATTTAATCCGATTGAAAATATAATATTGATACCTATGATGAAAGTTATACTAGCTATTACATATCTTAGATATTTAGTAACAGAACTTATTTTTGATAAGAAAATAAATGGTAAACCTATAACTCCACTAGCAACAGTCATGCCAATTATACTACCTATGCCAAATAAAATTAAAAAATACATCATCATATCAAAACCATTCATTGTAGCCGCAGTTAATGCTACAAGACTGCCACTACCAGCAATTCCATGAATACAACCTATCAGATATGCTTTGTGACCATGTTTGTGATCTTCATTATGTGTGTGAGAATGTGTATGAGAAATTCCGTTTGAATGTTTGTGAGGATGAATATGTTTTTGTTTAAAGATACTCCTATTTGTAAATGTAAAAATTCCTAAAATAATAAGCATAAAACCAACAACAACTTCTGCACTAATAAAAAAATTATCAGGTATGTTTAATGATAAACCGGCAATCAACAATCCAATTAGGATGATACTAGATGTGTGCCCCATTCCCCAAAGTGCTCCTCTTAAAGAAGAGATTATAGTTAGATTCCTCAAGCCAAGTTT
>CATMRH010000019.1 GCA_950073955.1 uncultured archaeon
AACAATAATGTCACCTTCTTTGATGTTAGATCTACCCCATGCATATGCAACAAGATTAATTGCCTCAGTGGTTCCCCTAACAAAAATAATTTCCTGACGATCTTTTACATTGATAAAAGTAGCAATTTTATCTCGAGTTTTCTCATATGCTTCAGTTGCTTCTTCAGCTAAAGCATATACTGCTCTGTGAATATTGGAATTATAATTCCTGTAATAGTCACTAATAGAATCAATTACTTGATTTGGTTTTTGTGTTGTAGATGCATTATCAAGATAGACAAGACGTTTGTTGTCTCTAACAGTTCTTTGAAGAATTGGAAAGTCTTTTCTCAAATTTTCAAAAGTTGATTGTGTACTTTGCATGTTTTAAACCTCTACGTAAACCTCGTTGCCATCTATTTTAACATTGTACACCTTGAGTGGATTTTCAGCAGGAAGATTTTGTGGCTCTCCATTCTCTAAATTGAAAACAGAAAGATGTAACGGACATCTTACACCTTCTTCACTAAGAAATCCAGTAGAAAGATCTGCATTAGCATGAGTACAGATAAGATCCGTTGCATGAATTTTTCCTTTGAGATTGGCTAGAAGAATTTTTTTATCATCATGAGTAAATCCAAAAAGTTGGCCTTCTTTTACCTGCTCTAAATTGCAAGCCTTAATCCATTCAGACAGAATAATCACCTATACTTGTAGTGTTGCTCAATTTCGGCGTTTTCGTTGTAGCGAGTCTCCTCAATTTCTACAAACTTTGCTAATTCCTCATCAGTGTTGATTGACAGTTCTTTATTTTCCCATTTAGACTCAATCAGATATGCAATCCATGCTCTTACTTGGAAAGACATCTTTCTTGAAAGTGGTTCTAAGAATCCTTCAATAATTGTACGTTCAGCTTCTGCATAGCTTAGACATCTTGTGTTAAGATAGAAAAGTTGTTCTTCATCTATTTGGGCAACAGATGCAGAATGAGTAGCTTTAACATCATTAGTTAAAATCTGCAACCCAGGGATAGCATCAGACTTTGCATCTTTATCAAGTAAAATAGAACGACTTGACAAAAATGAATTTGATTTTGATGCGTTTTTTTCAATTCTAATCATTCCTTTGAAAAGAGATTTTGATTTATTTCGAAGAATAGATTTTTCAACAACTCGGCCTTCTGTGGATGGACTTGCATGAGTCACATTAGTTTGAATATCAAATGATTGCTCATTATTTCCAAAGATTACTTCAGAATCATTACATGATGAACCAGGTCCATTTAGAAAATACTCGATCTTGTATCTAGATAACATTGCACCAAACAAACCAGAATACCAGTTAATCTTGGCATCTTGAGCCAAGTCAGTTCTTCTTGTGCAGAAATTAACTGAGCTTTGATCCATCATTTGTAAGGTTGTAACATCCAATTGTGCATTTGGTGCGAGATGTGTATTTAGTAATTCAAGATATGCTTGTTGTTTTTCTGCTTTTGGGGAGTATAATTCCTGAATAATTGTTGCTTTACTACTCTCATCTGCAAAAATAATATTTCTAGAGATAGTAGAGATCCCATCTTCTGATAAACAAGACAAAATATGAATTGGTTTTTCTATTTCAAGATTTCGTGGAATATGAATGAAAACTCCGGAATTAAATGCAGCATTATTTAGTGCAGTAAATTTGTCTTCATTAGAATTTGATGCCTCTAGTGCTTTTTTTACTAAATCAAAGTTATTTTGAATTGCATCCACTAGAGAAGAGATTACAAGTCCTTTTGATTTTAATTCGTCAGAGACATTGATTCTGTAGGTATTGGTTCCAATTTGAATTATACATATTTCATTTTCTAACTCTCCAAGTCTTTTTTGAAGAAAACTAGGAACAGTGTCAGTAGTAGAGATAGATAGTGAAACTTGTTGTGGATCCATTTTTTTTGCATCAGTGTATTTATTGTAAAGGGGAGATATTTCAAGGGGTAATTTTTCATATATAGATAAAGAATTTTGCCTGTATTCTTTCAGCCAATTAGGTTCATTTCTTGATGAAGAAATCTCATAGATATGACTAATGTTAAGTTTTGAAAGAGTTTCTTTGGACATGGTTAATCAACGTGTAATTGGGAGTCTATCCCACAGAGTCATCCATTTCTAGTTTAATGAGTCTGTTTAATTCTACAGCATATTCCATTGGCAATTCTTTTGTAAATGGCTCCATGAATCCATTGACAATTAGAGTTAATGCTTCTTCTTCGTTAAATCCTCTGCTCATAAGGTAGAAAATTTGTTCATCACCAATTTTTCCAACTGTTGCTTCATGAGTGATTGTTGCATCCTCCTGATTGATTTCCATGTATGGATAAGTTTCAGTCTTTGATGTATCATCTAATAGTAACGCATCACATCTTACAGTGGCTTTAACATTTGTAGCACCTTTTGCTACGCTAAGTAATCCTCTGTAAGTAGAACGACCATCTAGTCTGCTAACAGACTTGGATGTGATTTTAGAAGTTGTGTTTGGTGCTAGGTGAACCATTTTTGCGCCTGTATCTTGGTGTTGTCCTTTACCGGCAAAGGCAATTGATAGTGTTTCACCATATGCTCTTTCACCCATAAGATAGATTCCAGGATATTTCATTGTTAATTTACTTCCAATGTTTCCATCAATCCATTCAACTGTTGCACCTTCATATGCATAAGCACGCTTTGTTACAAGATTGTAAACATCGCTACTCCAGTTTTGGATTGTTGTATATCTTAGTTTTGCATCTTTGTGTGCAACTAGTTCTACAACAGCAACGTGAAGTGATTCGGAAGAATAAACAGGAGCAGTACAACCTTCAATGTAATGTACTTCTGCACCTTCATCTACAATGATTAGTGTTCTTTCAAATTGACCAATGTTTTCTGCATTAATTCTAAAGTATGCTTGTAAAGGCATATCGACTTTGACACCAGGTGGAATGTAAATAAATGAACCACCACTCCAAACTGCACTGTTTAGTGCTGCAAATTTGTTGTCCTCTGGAGGAATAACTTTAGCAAAATATTTCTTGAAAAGCTCTGGATGTTCTTTTAGAGCTGCATCAGTATCTAAAAATAGAACTCCTTGTTTTGCCAAGTCTTCTCTTAGACTGTGATATACAACTTCAGATTCATATTGTGCGCCAACACCTGCTAAAAATTTCTTTTCAGCTTCTGGAATTCCAAGTTTTTCAAAAGTATTTTTGACATTTTCTGGAACATCATCCCAGTTCTTTTCTACTTTCTCTGTTGCTCTCATGTAATAATAGATATTTTGGAAATCAATAGCACTAAGATCACCACCCCAAGTTGGCATTGGTTTTTTCATAAAAATTTCATAGGAACGTAATCTAAAATCAAGCATCCATTGTGGTTCGTCTTTTAGTTTACTGATCTCAATTACAGTATCCCTAGACAGACCTTTCTTGCTAAGGTGAACATACATTTCTGTAGAGTCTTTAAAATCATATTTTGAATAATCCATGTCAAGATTTTCAGTTGCCATACAGAAAATAACCCCGTTATATTATAAATACATGAGGAAAAATAGGCAGAGCTAAATAGCTTGAGCTAAAATCTAGAGATTAGCAAATCGGGCTAATTTGAAGAAAAGAATTTAGAATAAAACAAGACAGGTAAAAGTGGTAAAACTGGAAACCATCAATTTAGCAGACAATCTACAAATCTGCAGAATCTTAAATGGAATGTGGCAAGTCTCTGGAACTCATGGGCAGATTGACAAGCCAACGGCAATCAAGTCTATGATAGACTATCACAATAAAGGATTTACGACATGGGATTTAGCAGACATTTACGGACCAGCAGAATCATACATTGGAGAATTCAGAAGACAATTAAACTCAGATCATATATCAAACTCTCAAGCACTAACAAAGTTTGTTCCGAATCCAGGTCCAATGTCAAAAAGTATTGTAGAGCATTACATTGATCAATCTTTGCAAAAAATGAATACAGATACTTTAGATTTGGTGCAATTTCACTGGTGGGATTACAACAATCCTAGCTATATGGATGCAATGAAACATTTGTTTTCCCTTAAAGAAAAACAAAAGATCAAACATGTTGGAGTAACAAACTTTGATACAGAAAGAGTCAAAATAATGACTGAGAGTGGATTTAAACCAATATCAAACCAAGTACAATATTCCATACTAGACCAAAGAGCAGAAAAACTTATGGTGCCATTTTGTGAAAAACATGAAATCAAAATATTAGCATATGGAACACTGCTGGGAGGATTTTTCTCTGAAAAATATCTCAGAACAGATGAACCAACAAGAATAGATCTTGACACAGCAAGCCTTCAAAAATATTATAACATGATTCAAGAATGGAGTGGATGGAAGTTATTCCAAGAACTACTAGAGACATTAGAAACCATTTCAAAGAAACATGATTGTAGTATAGCAAATGTTGCTACAAGATTCATTCTGGATAGACCAGCAGTTGCAGGAGTGATTATTGGTGCAAGACTTGGAATTTCAGAACATATTGACGATAATTCCAAAGCATTTGACGTAAAGTTAGATTCAGATGATCTTTCTACAATATCTTCTGTTACATCAAAGGCAAATAATCTCTTTGAGGTAATTGGTGATTGTGGTGGAGAGTATAGATAATTCAACTTTGTTTTAGAATCTATTTTTGAATAATCAAGGTATTTTTCATTGAATCAAATGCGCCCACAATGGTATGAACTTCTGCAACAGTATTTTTTACATTGAATTTTTTCAATTCATCTGCAGTAAATGGTCCAATAGACACTACAGACAGTTTTGCAAGATTATCAAGCAAGGTTTCTGAATCATAGTCTTTTAACATTATCTCAAAGAATCCACGAACTGAAGATACACTAGTTAAAATCACACCATCAATTTTTCCTTGAGAGAACAGTTCTCGAAATTCATTCCATTGAGTAGTATCTCGAAATGCACATACATCATACAAATGAATTTCCAACACATCAATTCCAATCTTGGTTAGTAGTTCTTTCAAAAATGGAGTTGATGCACCACTACGAGGAATAATTACTTTTTTGCCAACAGCATTAATTTTTGTAAATTCCTCGCCAACCCCAACCGATGAATAGGTAGTTGGTTGATAATTTACCTTAATTCCTTCATTCTCAAGTGCAATAGTAGTCTTTGGGCCAACGGACATTACCATAGTATTTGCAACGGCTAATTGCAGTTTCTCAAATTTCTCTACTTGCTTAGCAGTATCAAAAAGTAATTTTACTGCCTTTGAGCTCATAAAAACAGAATAGTCTGGATTGTATCTTTCAATTGATTGCAAGAATTCATCAACAATCTTTTCACCCTTACTTACAAGTTCAATTGTAGGTAATGTGATTGGCTTTGCATTGTTTTTTTCTGCAAGCTGAATAAATTCAGTAGAATCATCTTTTGAACGAGTGATTGCGATAGTTTTTCCATCAAGCATTATTTCCACCCTATAGTTTCTGACAGATCAACAACTTTGCCAATAATGATATTGGTGGGAGGTAGGATTTTGTTTTCTTTGACTTTTTTTGCAATGTTTGTTACAGTTCCTTTAATCATTTTTTGTTTGGGAGTAGTTCCATTTTGAATTACCGCTACAGGAGTTCTTTTGTCCATTCCACCAGCAACAAGTTGTTTACATATAATATCAATTCGAGACAATCCCATCATTATCACAATAGTGTCTACAGATTTTGCAAGTCTTTTCCATTTGACAACTTCATTTTTCTTTTCAGGGTCTTCATGACCTGTTACAAACACTACTGATGATGAGTATTTTCTGTGAGTTAGAGGAATTCCAGCATAAGTTGCTGAACCAATTCCAGAAGTAATTCCTGGAACTATTTCATATTTTACTTTATTTTCTTTGAGAAACTCTGCTTCTTCTCCACCACGACCAAAGATAATTGGATCTCCGCCCTTTAGTCTAACTACATTTTTTTTAGATTTTGCATATTTTACCATTAAATCATTAGTTGTGATTTGATGAGTGGTATCATCTCCTACTGCTCGTCCAACATAGATTTTCTCTGCAGATTTGGGTATCATAGAGATGATTTTTTTGCTAACTAATCTATCATACAAAACAACATCTGCCTTTTTGAGTAGTTCAACTGCTCTTAATGTAATCAATTTACTATCTCCAGGACCTGCTCCAACGAGATACACTTTTCCTGTCATGTCTTATTCCATTCCTCTACTTTTTCTCTCCAATTTAATGCAAGTTCATTTACGCCTTTCTTACGAAGCTCTTCTCCAGCACTTTTACCAATGGATTTAGGATCTGTTTTGTTTCCAGTTTTGTTTACTTGTAATGATTTTTTCCCATCTACAGAAAATGCTACTACACTCAATGTCATTTCAGAACCATTTGATTTTGCATATGCACCAACTGGGAATCGACATCCAGAATCAACAAAATCAGATAAAGCACGTTCTGCCTCAATCTCCAATCTAGAATCAGCATCCTCAATTTTTTTCAGCATAGAAATAGTTTGAGAATCATCTGCTCTTGCAACTATTGCTATTGCACCTTGACCTGGGGATGGAGAAAAATCATCAATCGGTAATTGAGTGAACTTTACATCAACTCCTAATCTAGAGATTCCTGCTTGAGCAAGTATCACAGCATCATAGTTTTCATCAAATACTTTTCTAATTCTTGTTTCAATATTTCCTCGAATTGGTTTAACTATAACATCAGATCTCTTTCGAGTTACTTGTACAGCACGACGAAGAGAACTAGTTCCAATTACTGCTCCTGGTTTAATGGTCTCAAGTGTTGAACCATCTGAAGAAATGAATACATCATTTACTACTTCACGTTTTGGAATACAAGCCAAAATAAGACTGTCATCTATTTCTGAAGGAACATCTTTGAGACTATGTACAGCAAAATCAACTTCCTTTTGTGCAACTGCTCTATCAATCTCTTTTTCAAAAATTCCTTTCTGGTCTATTGTAAATAAGGGTCTAGTGTCAGTATCTCCTTTTGTTGTGATAGTTTTAATTTCATATTCTGAATCAGGATTTACTTTTTTTAGTTCTTGGATGACCCAATTTGTCTGTGCTACAGATAGTTGACTTCCTCTTGCACCTACTATGTACTTCAATTTTTCACCGATTTTAACGCAGCATGATATGCATCAAGTGTTTTGTTTAGATCATTTTCAGTATGGGCATCAGATAGGAAAACAACTTCAAACTGTGAAGGTGCAATAAAAATTCCTTTTTTTAGTAAGGTTCTGAACATTTTTTGGAATTTTTTTGCATTTGCATTTTTTGATGTCTTGTAATCAATGACAGGTTTGTTAGTAAAGAAAATCTGGAACATTGATGCTGTAAAATTAATCTGGTGAGGAATTCTCATATCAGTAGCCATATCGTCTAGGGTTGTGGTAAACAACAGATTGAATCTTTCAAGTTTGGAATAAAGTTTGTTTTTTATTTTGTTAATTGTCTTAATTGAACTAATTGCAGCACTAACAGAAATAGGATTACCAGCAAAAGTACTTGCTTGATAGACTTTACCTCCTGGAGAGAGCAAATCCATAATCTCTTTTCTTCCACCGACTGCAGCAATTGTAAATCCGTTGCTTAGGGCTTTGGCAATTGTAGTTATATCAGGTTTGATTCCAAAATGTTCCTGAGCACCACCTGGAGCTACTCTAAATCCAGTTACTACTTCATCGAAAATTAACGGTATATTATTTTCTTTAGTAATTTTTCTCAGATCAGAAAGAAAGTTCTTTTCAGGTAAGATCAAACCCATGTTAGCTAAGATTGGCTCAACAATAACTCCTGCAATGTCTTTGTTTTGTCTAATTGTTTTTTTGAAATCTTCAATGTTGTTATACTGAACAACCAGAGTATTTTTTGAAACTTCATCAAGTATACCATCAGAAATTGAAATTCCATTGTGTGCAGAACCAGAACCTGCTTTTACCAAGACAGAGTCATGTGCGCCGTGATAACATCCTTCAAATTTTATGATTTTTTTCTTTTTTGTAAATCCACGAGCTAGTCTGATTGCAGTCATTGTAGCTTCACCACCAGTATTTACCAATCGTACTTTATCAATAGATGGAAAATTTCCAATAATTAGTTTTGATAATTCTATTTCAGATTCAGTAGGAGTACAATAAAGAGTACCTTTTGACAGTTGATTTGTGACAGAGTTAATGATCTCTTTTCTTCTATGTCCTAAAAGTAATGCACCATAACCATTGCAAAAATCGATGTAACGATTATTGTCTTCATCCCAAATGTATGCACCATTAGATTTTTTTGTAAAGAATGGATACGGTTCAAAAAATCTTACAGGGCTATTGACACCGGAGGGAATTACTTTTTTGGCACTATTGAATAATTTCTTGGAGTTTGACAATATTCAGCTGTATTATGAGTCATTATTATTCGTAATTTGAGGCTCTTTGTGCTTGGAATTTGTTACGAAAAAGAAATGCAACTATAGTTGTTCCAACAAATGGTGCTGTCCAATACAGCCATAGATTACTTAGTTCCCCAGATAGCAATGCTGGTGCAAGTGCTCTGGCAGGATTCATTGATGCTCCTGAGATAAATGCCAGAAATAAAATATCTAAACCTACAATACCACCAATTGCAACACCACTAAATCCTTTCAAACCTTTTGTATAAACAACATAAAAAATGACTCCCATAAGCATAGCAGATGCTAATACTTCAACTGAAAATATTAGAAAAATTGAAAAATCATAGTTTGGGATATTTGCACCAAGATCTGCTTTTTCTCCAATAAAACTGAGAATAAAAAGTGAACCCAATAACGCACCAATTATTTCTGCTGTAAAATAATATGCAACTTGAATTTTTGTAATGTGTCCTGTAATGTAATAACCAATAGTTACAGCAGGATTGAAATGAGCTAAAGATATTTTTCTAAAAGCATACACAGCAATAAGTAATGCAATAAAGGGCGCAAGAGCTGCAAATGGAATTCCTAACTTACCATCAAATACTTCAGCATCATAAACAATTGAACCAGTGGCAAAAACTACAAGAAGAAAAGTTCCAATTAACTCTACAATGAAAATTTGTAAATTTGAATAAGCCATTAGTTATGTTCCAAGGATACTTGCTGTTAAAATTTTTCAGTTCTTACTACGCCAACATCGCTTACATAAAGTACTATGGCAAAATTGGCAAACATGGTTCTTGAGATCTCCTCCACAATATCTGACAATTTGTCTTCTCTCATAATTATCTCAACTTTGACATTTTTTTCATTTTTGAAGCCTTGACCACGTAAACCACGTGCTCCATTTCCTTCTACTTCATAAGTTGTATATCCAGTAATTTCATGTTTTTTTAAAATTTCAATGATATTTTTTTGTGCAAGAATTTCACAAGTAACAGTAAGTAATTTCACGTTATAGAATTTCATGTCCAATCCTGTGTGATATAATTGAATAAGTCTATCGATCCTTCTACATCATGTGCAATTGAAGAGACAACAAACATGATAGGCAGCAAGATGATAATGTTGTAAGGAAATGTGATTCCTAATGCAGATGTAATGTAAAGACTTGGTTTTGCCTCAGGTATTGCATGACGTAATATTGCAGGTGCCGCAATAAATGACGCACTAGCTAAAAGTAATCCAAACATTACTGCACCGCCTAAACTCAATCCAATTGCAGTTGCAACTAAAACACCGATAACTCCATTAAATGTGGGCATGATTATGGCAAAAGAAATAAGAAAAATACCAACTTTTTTGAGATCATCAAGTCTTTGACCAGCAATAATTCCCATCTCAATCATAAAGATAACAATGGCTCCTGTAAACATCCCATCAAATACAATTTTGATTGATGTGAATCCTTCCTCACCAATGATGTAACCTATGACAATACATCCAAGCAAAATAACTATTGCCTTACCAGTAATTGATTCATGTAATACCTGAGAAAGTTTTGTCTTGGTTTCTTGTAATCCCATTTCAATATCAGACACATCATCATTTGTGAAAGACTGTTTTTTTGCACGAATTTGTTTTGCAACTGCTATATTTGTCAAAAATATTGCCATGATAAATGAAACAGGTTCTAAAACTGCTAGAATAGCTGCAAGATATCCCTCTGATGTGACGCCTTGATTCTTGAGAAAAGACAAACCAACAGAGAAAGTAACAGCACCTACTGCACCATAAGTCGATGCTAATGCATAAGAATCAAAGAGATTGAATTTTCCTAATCTTCGTAGAATTTGATAATGATTCAAAGTAAATAAAAGAGAAATTCCAATTGCAACAACCATAGGAATTAACATGTTCTCAAATCCAGCATTTCTCATCTCTATTCCTCCATGAAGTCCAATTGCCGCAAGAAGATAGATTGGTAAAAATTCTGAAATTGCTTCAGGAATTTTTAAATCAGATTTTATTCTGGCAGCGATAATCCCAAATAAAAAGAACAGAATTATCGGAGTAAGAAGATTAGCTTGAATTAATTGTAAAATTTCCATTTGAACATTTCAGCAGATTTATGCCAGAATAAAAATCAAACAAATAAGTAAATTAAATAAGTAAATGCGATTCCCAGTATAGCACTACCAGGGATGGTAATTAACCATGCAAAAACAATTTGTCTTCCGACTTTCCAACGTACAGCACGCGTTCTTCGTGCAGCACCAGATCCCATTATAGTACCAGTAATAGCATGAGTGGTACTTGCAGGAATGCCAAGAACAGCAAAAACTGCCAACATCATTCCACCTGCAGTTTCTGCTGCAAATCCTTGATATGGTTTGAGTTTTGTAATTTTCATGCCAAGTGTTTTAATGACTTTATATCCGCCAAAGAAAGTCCCCAAACCCATTGCAGTTGCGGCTGCAAAGATTACCCATAAAGGCATTTCAAGTTCAGGAATCAGTCCAGCTGAAAACAAAATTAGAACGATTATACCCATAGTTTTTTGCCCATCATTTGCTCCATGAGTTAGAGCAAACCAACCTGAAGAAATAATTTGTAATCTACCAAAAGTTTTGTTTACAATTTTAGGTCTACGATTAGCAAAAATAGTAATTATTAATCCTGTCAGCAAGAAACCAAAAATTATTCCACCGATTGGAGCAATAACAATTCCTGCAAAAATTTTGCTCAGACCACCAAAAACTAATGTTTCAAAGCCTATCCCTGCAATACCTGCGCCCATTATTCCACCAACTAATGAATGGCTGTTAGAAATTGGCAATCCAAAATATGTACATAGTACACTCCAAGTGATTGCACCTGCCAAGCCACCCACAATCATGTAAACTGTGATATCATCAGGACTCACAATTCCTTTTGCAATAGTTGTTGCTACTGCCACACCAAAAACAAAAGGTCCTACAAAATTCATGATAGCAGATAAAGCTACTGCATGAAGTGGTTTTAGAACACGTGTTCCAATAACTGTAGCAATAGAATTTGCTGAATCATTAAATCCATTCACAAAATCAAAGATTAATGCAACTATTATTGCTGCTATTGCTATTTCAATCATGGAATCATCTTAAGTATATTTCAAAACGATATCTTCAATGACATCTGCAACATCTACACATCTGTCAGATGCAGTCTCCATTGTTTCATAGATATCTTTTAGTTTAATGATTTGGATTGCATCATTGCTCTCAAACAGTTCTTTGATTGCTTCTCTATACAGATCATCTACAACATGTTCAATCTTACCAGTATTTCTACAATGTTCAATCATATCTTTAGTATTTTTGATGTGTTTTAGATGTGAAATCATATACTCTACTTCTTTTGTTGCTTTGACTAGTTCCTGAGCCATTTGTTCACAGTATGGAGGAGGAGTAGTAATTTTGTAGCTGTATACTCTTGCAGCAATACCATCCATAAAATCAATCACATCATCAATTTTTGATGCAATTCTTTGCATGTCCTCACGATCTAAAGGAGTGATGAATGTTTTGTTTAGTTCTGTAAAGATGTCACGTGTTAAAACATCTGCTTCAGTTTCAAGTTTATGGATTTTTTTTCCTTGTTCAAGATTACTAAGATCTGAGAATAAAACTACTACGGCTTCAGAGGTTTCGACTGCTTTTTTTGCTAGATTATCAAGAATTGTTAAGAGCTCTTTTTCATTAGATTTTATCCAAGATAGCCACATGCCCATGATTACTCAAATGTGTATTTAGAATTAAGGTTACTTATCATAGACTCCATTCTACTATATAGAAACAATCTTTCTTGCACAATTTAACAACAGATCATTTCTGAAATCAATTGGAAAATAACATCGATCAGTATTGGCACCTATGCGTCCTAATATTTTATACTAGAGAGGTATCAGTAGGAATTTTGTGACTAAAATTGGCATTGAGCTTGGGATTAGAGCTCCAGTAAAAGCTATTGAGCGAGCAGCTCAGATTGCAGATAATACTTCTGTTGAATACTTTTTTGTGCCAGAAACACATCCGGGATTTTTTGGAGTGAATGCATTAGATGTATTATCAAATATCAGTGAGAAAGTAAAGCATGTAAAACTTGGAACGGGAATCATCAATGTATTTTCAAGAACACAAGAAGAAATTCTTGATGCTGCAAATCACATACACACAAAGACTGGTGGAAAATTTGTTTTAGGAATGGGAACAAGTGCGCCCATAATAATTAAAAATTTATGGAATATGGAATTTAAAAAACCACTCTCACGATTAAGGGATTACTCAAATTTTATCAGGACAAAATATTCTGGCAAAATTTATTGGGCCGCAGTTGGTGAAAAAACTACAAAACTTGCAGCCGAAAATGCAGATGGTGTCATATTTTTTTTAAAACCAAAAGATCAAATTTCAAACCACATAGATATGATTAACTCAACACTAAAGTCTCTGAATAAATCAGAGGATGAGTTTAATGTAATTTCAATTCTTCCTACTTTTTTTACAGATAATAACAATCAAGCAAAAATGACATTAGCTAGTTACATTGGTGCAAATGAGTTTTATGCAATTTCACTAACAAATGCTGGTTTTCAAGATGAGGTTGAGAAGATAAAGAATGCATTTGAAAAAGTTGGATTATTGGAGGCTATGCAAAATGTTGGAGATGTACTGCTTGACGAATTAACAGTTTCAGGCTCGGTAGAAGAATGTAAAGAAAAAATTAGCAAAATGATAAAAAACACGAAATTAAAAACCGTAATTTTAGGATTTGACCTACCTGAAGACAAATACACAGATGACTTTTTTGAGAAACTTGATAAATTACTGAAAAGCCTTCAATAGAATGCCATCTGTGAACTTATCAAACATAGTATTTACCAAGGCGAAATTTCGTTATTCAATATCTGAGATAGTAGATGATTTTCTCAAGAAAAAGCTAGACAAAGAGGTTCGAGAATATGCAAAAAATGAGCTTGGGATAGATTATGTCTACAAATCATATGATTTTTCAAAAATTGATTTTGACAAGGGAGACTTTGTTGAACCAGATGTTAGCCTAAATGACATGTATTACAAAACAGCAAAAAAGTCTCTACGTGGGGTCAACCCTAAAAAAATAGGATTATTCATTACAATTAATGACAATCAGCAATACCTAGATCCTTCACCAACAGTTGAGCTAATTCCCAAGCTTTCATTTAGAAAAGACATCAGAGCACAGAACTTTCAGGGATTGGCATGTTCCTCATTTTCAGAATCACTGCTAAATTCTGCAGGATACTTTCTCATGAATGGTAAAGAAGACGCGTTTGTGCTAATTGGGACTCATTATACTCCATGGTTTTTGGATAGAATAAAGCAGATTAAACACATCTCAAAAAAAGACAAAACAAATTTTTATAATTTAATTTATTTTCTGATTTTTAGTGATGCCGTTGCATCTACTATACTATCACAAACAAAGACAAAAAACACGCAAATTCAGATTGATTTAAAATCAATTCTCACTCTAAAGGATACAAAAAATACTGAGAAAAATGCAACAATCAAGATGTCTCCAGATAAAAAACACAGAATAATTTTTGATATGAAATTACAGCCAAAAAAGCTCAGAGAAGAGGTAGCAAATCTTTCTGCACAAAATCTCAAACTATTGCGCAAAAAGATGCCGTCTGAATTTAAAAGAATTAAGATCTGGGGATTACACACTGCTGGAGGTAGATTCGTAGATTATGTTGCAGGGAAATGCCAAATTGATAAAACAAAGATTGGACTCAGTTACGAGTTAATGAAAAAGACAGGTAATACAGGTGCGGTAAGCTCACTACAATTCATCAATGAATGCATAAACAAAAAAGCTCTCTCCAAAAACAGCCTAGGTTGTTTTGTGGATTATGGTTGGGAAGGAGTTAACATATTCTTATTTAGAAAATTAAATTGAGAAAAAAAGTTATCTAACCAAACAGAGAAGACAATCCTTCCATGGCTGCTTCCTCGGTTTTACCGTCGTCTTTAGGTTTTTCCTCTTTCTTTGCTTCACCACTGGCTGCTGGTGCATCTGCTGCGGGTGCGGCTGCTGCTGCAACTGCCACAGGTGCGGCTTTGACTGCATCATCAATATTTACATCGGCTAATGCTGCAACTAGTGATTTCACTTGAGATTCATTAACTTCAGTACCAGATGCTTTTACAACTGAGCTGATGTTTGCTTCATTGACGTCTTTCTTTAGCTTGTGAAGAAGTAAAGCAGCGTAAACATATTCCATTGTATCGAGATTCTCTTAGGGCATAATATAAAACTATGGAGAAATCATGCCTAAAATTTGAAAATCTAGTACAAAATTTTGAGACTTCGACAAACAGAATAAAGTGTTCTTTTCAGATTTTTATCCATCAAAGTCTCCATTCTATTTCTCAAAAGCAGTTTTGCTTCATCTCTTTCTGAACCGAGAGGTAATGACAATACTTTGTTGAGAAATTCAGATAGAGATTCCCGAATCCAACCATCTAACATTGCATATACCTGTGGAGGAATAAGATCGCATTTGTCTTTATCAAGATCAATTACTTCAGCAAAATTTTCGTACTCTACTCTATACACTAAAGCTAGAACAACATTATCAGGGGTTGGATGCTCAAGTATCTCTCGTGATCTTTCTCCTGTCTTTCCTTGTTCTACCTTATTTTTGAGGCCAACAGGATTGACAATTATGCCATTATTAATATATGCAGCAAGTGACCCTGTTTCCGAAAAGATATATCTTAGGTCCTTTTGGAGATCCGGTAATCCTGCAGAACCGCTGGGTTTAGTTGTAACCGCACCAACATTTTCATACAGATATTGGAGCCACCCGCCCATGGTTTTATAACCGCCGGTATTGCTCGGAAAACCAAAGTCAAACGACGTTGATGTGTCATTGTCCACTGTTTCACTATGCGAGCGGGGCACTTCCAGAAACCAAGTTGGATTTTGGAGATTAAAAATAAATCCGTCTGTCAGTGTATTTGTAATATAATACCCTGCAGGCGGTATCCCGTTATTTGCCTCAGTCAACACAGTATAATGCTCTGCTGTTACTGGAAAATCTGTTCCGGAAAGTTGCAGATCATCTCCTTCGTACAATTCCCAATATCCATCTGATGATTCCATGGTGACCGTTGCTCCTAATATGGCAGTAAGTGTATCAGAAGAGCCAAGCAAAGTACTGGTAAGATTTGCATTAGTTACATCACCACCTACAATAACAACATCTAATGTGATGGATGTGTGGCCAGCAACGGTGTTGTCAGCAACGTTCATTACATCAAATTGGTCGCTGGATGCGCCCGTGAGCCCAGCCAGTGTTGCAATAAAACTGCTGGCATCAAAGCTTACGGAATCAATATCGTATGACCCATGGATAAGGGTGGTTGTTTCGAATGAATAATCATTGCCTGTCAGGAGATATGGATCCACAACCGTGGGATGCACAGTTGCGCCAGCCAAACCTGCAGTATGGGTTACGGCAATATCATCTGAAGATGAAATAGCCAATTCACTCCCCACGCCGGGAGGCCTTGGGATCGCTGTATATGCATTAATAGGACTTTCGATCACTCTTGGATCTGCTCCACCATCATAGGCATAGGCGGTGACAGCAAAATAATATTGTCTGTAGTTGATCAGTGTTGTATTACCAATCATATCATCGGTTATCTCAATATAATGGTCAATACCTGAATCCGTTCCAAATTGGGAAGGTGCCTCAAGTAGTTCACCCGTGGCTTCATCAAGGGCATTATCCAGGATGAGTTTCACACCATCCACAACATCGTAAGTTGTAACCCTGTGCCAGGGACCAACAGCTGATTCACCCTGGTAAATATTGTAACCCTGGAAACTGTATCCCGCACAGGTGTATTCCTCAACAACATCGCTCTTTTCTTCAAAAGACAGGATCACTTTTTTATCGAGTTGAGACACTTCTACCCGCGGTGGAACGGGAGAACAAATATCAAAATTTGCATCAAATGCACCTTGGGCAAAGTTATCAAAATAAAGCATCTTTGTAATAGATTTAGCCCAGTTGGATCCCGCAGCAATAATAATGGAACCCACAACTTCCACTGTGTCACCCACGTTAAACGTAAAAGGGCCGGAGGTCATAAGGTACCGGCGGTCAGCGGGCTCTTCATCAATCCATCCACTTCCTGTTGTTGGGGCACCATCATGAACGAATACAGATGCTTCTCCTGTAATTGG
>CATMRH010000020.1 GCA_950073955.1 uncultured archaeon
TTTACTTTATTATTCTATTATTTTAGGAATTTTTAGATTGAATTTTCATCATTTTAACAATACTTGATTTTCTAATTAAATGTCCTCAATGTGATGGGGATTTTCAAAGATTGATTTGTATTTTCTTAAAATGAGCCTAAGCGAGAATTTTCTAATAATACAAACTAATTTTTACTTTTCAGCTTTAATGTTTTCTTTCTTCATCCAGATTGTATTTTCTTTATGATCAATTAACTCAACATTCATTTCATTTAGTTTATCTCGAATTTTGTCTGCCTCTTCGAATTGTTTTTCTTTTCTAAATTTCTCTCTGTTTTTAATTAGATTGTTTATCTCATGTCTTTCATTTTCGGTTATTTCAGGTATGTTTAATCCTAAAACCTCTAGCATTCTGTCTAATTCTGCTTTGATAATCTTCGCATGTTCTTTTCCAAGTTTCTCATCAGCTGCTAATCTATTACATTCTCTAACAAGTTGGAAAAATGCCGATAATACCAAATGTGTATTAAAATCAGCTTCTAACGCATTATCAAATTCAATACCTATTTTCTTAATAATTGAATTAGTTTCTTCATGATTTTCACTATTTGCATGAATTAATTCATAATAACATATTTCCGCTTGTCTCCATTTTGTGAGATTTTCTTTTAGCAACTCTTCTGAGTAATCAATTGGTTTTGAGTAATGTCCTGATAGACAGAATAATCTTATAATGTTTGGACCCCAATTTTCTAAAACATGTTTGATTGACTTTACATTTCCAAGAGATTTTGACATCTTTTCTCCATTTATCGTTACCATTCCTACATGAGTCCAAATTTTTGCAAATTGAGAACCTGTGTATGATTCCGATTGTGCAATCTCATTTTCGTGATGAGGAAATATTAGGTCTCTTCCACCGCCATGAATATCAAAATTTTCTCCAAGATACTTTATGCTCATTGCAGAGCATTCTATGTGCCATCCTGGTCTGCCTTTTCCCCATGGGCTATCCCACGTGGGCTCAATATCTGAGAATTTCCACACTGCAAAATCCAACGGGTCATTTTTTGTTTCATCTACTTCGATTCTTGCTCCTGACTGAAGTTCATCTATTTTCTTTTTTGATAGCTTTCCATATTCTGGAAATTTTGACACTGAGAAATAGACACCATTTTTAGAAGTGTATGCAATTTGTTTTTCAATTAATTTTTCAATGAATTTGATAATATCATCAATGTGCTCTGTGGCTTTTGGATAGTTTGTTGCACGCTTAACGTTTAGTCCATCAAAATCTCTGAAATAATTTTCAATGTATCTAGTACTGATTGTTTCGGCAGTGGTATTTTCTGTTTGTGCACGATTTATGATTTTATCATCTACATCTGTAAAATTCTGAATAAACTCAATTTCTATCCCCTTTTCCTCCAGATATTTTCTTAGCACGTCAAAAACTATGATTGTTCTTGCATGGCCAATGTGTGATTCGTCATTAACTGTAATTCCACAAAGGTAAATCCTAACTTTTTTTGAAACATCTAATTCTTGTTCTGAATTTGACAGTGTATCTTGAAGTTTCATCCTTATTCTCTGTCTGGTTTCTGTGCTGGCAATCTTTTATGTTCACTGTTTCTGTTCAATTCATGAATTTTTTCTATAGTTGACTTGTCGATTTGAGTTATTTTTACTGTTTCATCAACAGATAGTTTTTTCTCAACTAAACAATACAGGATAGAATCTATCTCTTCATATGACACTCCCAACTCTTCTTCTGCCTCATGATCTTCCCATAGGTGTGGACTGCTCTTTTTTGAAATTATATTATCCGGAACTCCTAGATACTTTGCAATCTCTCTAATTTGGAGTTTGTATAGTGAAATAATTGGAGTAAGATCAGCTGCACCATCACCAAATTTTGTGAAATATCCAATCAGGTGCTCACTTTTGTCACTGGAACCTAAAACTAGATAGTTTTTGCTGTTTGCATAATAGTATAAAATATTGGTTCTTACTCTTGCACGAAGATTTCCTCTAGACTTTTTATTTGGTTCAAGATACATTGCGTATTCATTTACAATTGGCTTGATATCGATTAGTTTGTGTTCTATTCCTGTTAATGAAATCATTTTTAGAGCATCTTCAGTTTCTGCTGGTGTAATTGAAGTATCTGGCATTATAATTGCTAGAGTTTTTTCTTTTAGTTTTCTTTTACAGATGTAAGCTAAAACTGCTGAATCAATCCCACCACTCAATCCTAAAATGATACCTTTTGCATGTTGTTTTTCTATTTGTTCTGATAAGAATTTTTCAATAGTTTCAGTAATTGAAGCATAGTCTTGATTTTTGATTTCATTAATGATATCTTGATTCAACAACTAATTTTCAGAATATATGAATAAAAATTGTACCTAATATTGAATCTAAATTAGTTCATTTTGAATGATTAGATATCCACATAGATGCCATCATCTCTTGCCTCAACAGCATATGTTTCTAGTTTAACATCTTTGAGATAGTCATCAAGTTTGCCTGTTTTGATATTGTAGTGCCAAAAATGTAATGGACATTCTATAATATCTCCATCTAATTTTCCAGAAGCAATTGAACCATCTTGATGTACACAAATATCATCTAATGCATGGTAGCCATCTTGGTTGAATACTGCAATCTGTTTTCCATCAATCTTGAATGCTTTACCTTTTCCAGCAGCAACTTCGCCTTTCTCTGCAATTTTCTTCCAAGCCAATAATTTTGTGAAATCCTTGTCATTTATTTACATTCGCATGATAGGATTTTATAGGGAAATTCAAGAGTTTGATCGTTGAGTAAAGTAAAGACTAGCCCAAAATTGATCAAGGAAGGCAGGTTGTCCTATGACTGGGCTAGATTACATATGCAAATTCTAGATAATACAATTAATCACTTCAAAAAATCAAAACCACTAAAGGGTATCACGCTTGGATTTTGTTTGCATATTACAAAAGAGACTTCGGTCCTACTAATGGGTGCTAAAGAACTTGGTGCAACCGTTGTATGTTGTGGTGGAAACCCCTTAACTACTCAAGATAACATTTCTGCATTTTTGGCATCTCAAGGAATTCATGTTTATGCATGGCATGGGCAATCAGTCAAAGAATATGATTGGTGTATTGATCAAGTATTGAAACACAAACCCACTATTCTAACTGACGATGGTGCTGACATGAATATCAAAGCTCATTTTGACAAGAGATTCAAGAACATGAAAATTTTGGGAGCAACTGAGGAAACTACTGCAGGTGTTACTAGAATCAGAGCAGTAGAAAATCAGGGCAAACTTCGCTATCCTGTAATTTTAGTAAATGAAGCATATACGAAGCATATGTTTGATAATCGATACGGAACAGGACAAAGTACTATTGATGGCTATCTACGTGCAATGAATCTGCTTATGGCATCAAAACGCGTTGTGGTTGTTGGATATGGTTGGGTTGGACGTGGTGTTGCATCAAGATGCCACGGAATGGGTTCAAAAATAATTGTCACTGAAATAGATCCTGTTAAAGCCCTTGAAGCTCATATGGATGGATTTGAAGTAATGCCAATGGCACAAGCTGCAAAGATTGGTGATATCTTTGTTACATGTACTGGAATGACAAGTGTAATTAGAAGAGAACACATCTTACAAATGAAAGATGGTGCCGTTATGGGTAACGTTGGTCACTTTGATGTAGAAATTGACAGTAACTTCCTACTAAAGAAATCAAAATCTGTTAAAGAAGTAAGGCCAAATCTTGATGAATGTATTCTGAAAAACGGAAAAAGAGTTTATCTAATTGGAAAGGGCCGTCTTGCAAACTTGGTTGCAGCAGAAGGACATCCTCCTGAAGTGATGGCACAATCATTCTCAAACCAAATTTTATCTGTTTTGTATATTCTCAAAAATCACAAAAAAATGGAAAATAAAATCATCAATGTACCTGAAGAAATTGATAAACAAATAGCAGCTGATGCTCTAAAGGCAATGGATGTTAAAATCGATAAGCTTACTCCGGAACAAGTAAAGTACGCTAGCAACTGGTAAAACTTCTTAACCCCAATATTCCTCTTGAAAAATATCTAATGAACAAAAAAGCTATCATTACAAGTGCTTTACCATATGCAAATGGAGAAATCCATTTGGGACATGTTGCATCTACCTATCTTCCAGCAGATGTCACTACTAGATTCTTAAAACTAAATGGAGTAGAGGCTTACTATGTTTGCGCATCAGATGATTTTGGAACTCCTATCTTAATTCAATCAGAAAAAGAAGGAAAAACCCCTGCTGAGTATGTTGCCCATTGGAATAAGCGTGATTATGAAGATTTTTCAGCATTTAATATTGAGTTTGATTATTTTTACAAGACTAGCTCTCCTGAAAATATTGCATTTGTTCAGGATGTCTTTACGAAACTAAATGATGCGGGTCACATCTATGAGAAAGAAATCATCCAATTCTACTGTAATAATGATAAGAAATTCTTACCTGACAGATACGTCAAAGGAATGTGCCCATATTGTAAAGCAGAAGACCAGTACTCTGATCTTTGCGAAAGTTGTGGTCGTGTTCCTGACGAAATCACTGATCCAAAATGTTCACTATGTGGTCAACCTCCAACTAAAGAAAAATCAAAGCACTATTTTTTCAAACTCAAGAACTTTGGTGATTCACTAGGCAAATGGCTAGATGAAAATGAACATCTACAAAAAGATGTCAAAAAATATGTTCAAAACTGGATTAAATCTGGTTTAATTGATTGGGATATCACTCGGGATATCTCTTGGGGTGTTCCAATACCTCTTGAGGATACCAAAGGCAAAGTCTTCTATGGGTGGTTTGACAATCACCTCGCATACATTTCAACTGCAATCAAATTTCTAAACGATAAAGGAATTGATGGAAAAGAATTTTGGAACTCCGCTGACATTTATCACTTTATCGGAAAAGATATTGTATATCACCATTTTCTTTTCTTACCTGCAATGAGATTGGGACTAGATAGCGAATACAAATTGCCTGATTACATTCCAACTAGAGGCCATCTGACACTTGAATCTAAGAAAATTTCCAAAAGCAGAAATTGGTATATTGGTTTAAAGGAATTCTTAGGATACTATCCTGCAGATTATCTTAGATATTATCTAGTAGCAATTAATCCATATTCTCAAGATGATTTGAATTTTGATTGGAACGACTTTGCTACTAGAATTAACTCTGAACTAATTGGGAATCTCGGAAACTTTGTTAATCGTGCTCTAGGATTTACCAAAAAAGCATTTGATGGTGAAGTTCCTGAACCCGAATCCTTCGATGATAAGGACTCTGAGACAGAACAAAAAATCAAAGATCTTGCAGCTGATGTGGGCTCACTAATGGAGCAGAACCATCTTGATAGGGCTCTAAAGAAAATAATGGAATTTTCATCATACTTTAACCAATATTTCCAACACAAAGAACCATGGAAAAAAGGCCCTGGTACTGCAAGTTGTGTATTCCTTTCAGTTAATGCCGTTCGAAGTTTGGCAATTGCTATCTTCCCATTTATTCCAGAATCTGCGCAAAAAATTTGGCAGCAATTAGCACTAGATGGAAACGTCAGTGAACTTGAATGGAATGAGATGTCTGTTTTAGGAATTTCTTCTGGTCATATATTGGGTGAAGCATCTCCTTTGTTTGCTAAAGTAGAAGAGTCTGAAATTGAAAAGTACAAAAAACAACTAGAACCATCTGAAGAAAAATGAGACCTGTCACAAGAATTTCAACTAGAGGATATTATGATCTCTCTAGTGGGAAAACTCTCAAAACCAACTTTTACCATTTATACCCCAAAAAAGATTTTGAAAAATTGATTGACTCGAAAGAATTTACTATAATGATTCATGGGTTACAAAATGATAATGCAGGAGCAGTCGCTAAAGTTGTTCTGGCAAGAAATCGATTACGTAAATTAGGATATACTCTCCCCGTGATTGGTTTTAGTTATGATTCAAACACAACTGGCGCTCATTTACTCATATATGCAAAACATGCGCTTGCTGTGGGTCAAATAATTGCAAAGAAAAATGGACGTAATCTTGGGAAATTCATTGTTGACTTTAAAAATACCAGTCCCAAAACAAAGATTCGGCTAATAGGCCACTCTTTAGGCTCTCAAGTAATATTGAGTACTGTTGAATATCTTGCAAAAAAGAAACAAAATACAGGGATCATAGAAAGTGTTCACTTTTTTGGGGCGTCAATTACTAATGATGTTCCATCCTCTAAGAAATATGGCAAAATTCTACAAACTATTGTCAATAAAAAAATTGTAAACCATTATGCTCCAACAGATGATGTTCTTTACTGGGCTGATACGGCAAAATTTGTCAAAGGACCTCTTGGCCTCAAAGGTGCAATTGGAAATCCAATTAAGAAATATCATCAAAAACTAGTAAAGCCAAAAAATCACAGATTTGCAAGTTATGCTGCAGTGCTAAACTCATTCCCATAAAATCAATTAGTATGATTTGTACGTGATTCTTTTATAGAAAAAATGATGTTTGTTATTTATTATGAAATCCAGTACATATTCATCTAATAGAAAATCTATACTGTATCATCTGCATGTTTTGGACGAAAATTCTGAACTTTCCGTGGATCTTTCTGAATATCCTTGTTAGAATAATTTATTTTCTGCTAAATCCTTGATTATTAATTACATTTATTGTGTTTGTAGATTTTATTCCATGTATTTTTCTGACCTTTTTGCTAACAATTTCAGAAATGTCATTAAATGTGGGAGACATAATCTTGCAAATCAGTTCATTATGTCCAACCAATACATTGGCTTCTGTTACTTCAGTAATTTCTTCCAAGTTTTTCATTACGCTGTATTCATCTGACTTTGAACAATGAATAGTGACAAATGCTTTAGCCATATATTTATCTAATACTTTTTGTTCAGTTTCATTTGTTTTTAAAAACCCTAGTTTCTCATCCACCAGTAAGGTGAGAGTTGATCTGATGTTTGAAATTTTTCTTATTCCGTTTGAAATGTCATGTTGAATATTCTCTTCATTAGAAGATACTAGTTTAGTTAAGATATCCCAAGTTCCAAATGTACCAAATGCATCAGTAATACATGGTATATTTTTTAGATTAGAAATTACAGAATCTTCAGTC
Organism: uncultured archaeon; assembly: GCA_950073955.1. Lineage (GTDB taxonomy): Archaea > Thermoproteota > Nitrososphaeria > Nitrososphaerales > Nitrosopumilaceae > Nitrosopumilus. The sequence goes on from CATMRH010000020.1 coordinate 7,163, forward strand.
CCTGACTCGTTTACTATTAGAACATAGGCCTTTACCATGAACTATCCTAATTTTGTCCAGAAATTCCCATTAGTGTAAGAGTTGAACGAACATGTGCAAGTCTTCTGATGTTCCAAGTAATGACTTCTTTAAGTCTGTCTCTGTCTTTGTTCTCTACCTTTGTAATTATGTCATATGCGCCAAATGTTCCATGAACTTCCTTTACAGAATCTATGTGTTTTAGGTCTTCAATTATGCCCTCTTCAGAACCAAGATCACAATTAACTAAAACATAAGCGGTTTCCATAATACAAATATGTAAAAAATATATTTAAAATAAACCATAAAAAATACTTAAAAATGTTTAATTATACGCTATATTTCTATAAATATTTTTGATTTCTCAGTGATGATCTTTTTCTTTCACAAGGATATGATCCGATTATGAGTCTTCATAAAGCCCAATTTTTCTCTCAAACCATATGGTATCGTCGATAAACTTTGTAGTTTTAGGCAAACAAGACATTGCATCGGACTTTGGAAAAAAGGGAACAGCGACTGATCTTACTCTTTATGATAGAAAAGAATCTGATGTAATCAAAACTTGGGTGACTCCAAGCGGGTTTCCTGATAAAATACAACCATTGTTTCAGGCAATCAATTTAGCAGAATATGTGATATTTCATGTAGATAAATTAGACAAATTTACTGGAGAACAAATTATTGCACTTGATTCATTAAAAAAAGAAAAAGGAATCTTGTCTCATACTTTTGATGTTGATGAATCCAAATTAGATGCAATGATCAAAGGAACTGTAGTTGAAAAATATATCAAAGTTGATCAAGACAAAATTAAAGAAGAGATGGATAAACTTGAACCAATCTCAAATGATGGTCCATCTGAGATGGTAATTGATCATTGCTTTGATGTTAAAGGTGTTGGTACTGTAATTTTGGGTAAAGTAACTAATGGAAAAGTAAAGCAATATGATAATCTTAAACTGTATCCTGCAGGAATTGATGTTCTGATAAAGTCAATCCAAATGCATGATGATCCTGTGGAAGAATCTATCTGTCCCGCAAGAGTGGGACTTGCAGTTAAAGGTGCAAAACCTGACGAAGTTGGGCGTGGTGATGTGATTTCTGAAGAGGGAGTTGTGGATGTAAAATCTGAAATTGAACTTGATTTTCAAAAGAATCCGTTTTACAAGAGTGAGATTGCAGAAAATCAGGGCTGTTTAGTCAATATTGGATTACAAATTAAAGCTGCAAAATTCTTATCAATCTCTCCTCTAAAACTTACATTTGAAAAACCAATTGTATGCAAAAAAGATCAAATTGTTGTGATTTTAAAACCTGAATCTGCAACTATCCGAATTTTAGGCAGTGGCAAAATCAAATAACAAGCAAATCCTACCAAGTGCTGATGGAACCAGTACGTTCTTGCCCTATTTGTCCTAAATGTGGTTCAAAGAGATTTGTTAAACTACCTGGAAAAAAGGTCACTGTAAAATGTCGTTCTTGTAATAAAATAATTGAAATCTAAATTTCATAGTTAATATTTGCAGTATTCTTGCCAAAGTTATGGTAAAAATATGGAAAGATACTGATATCAGTCTTGATCCACTAAAGAATCAAACAATAGCAGTACTTGGCTATGGAATTCAAGGTAATGCCCAATCTAACAACATGAAAGACTCTGGTCTAAATGTAATAATCGGTCTTAAGGAAAGTGGGAACAGCTGGAAAAAAGCCGAAGCTGATGGTCACAAAGTAATGTCTATTGCAGAAGCAACAAAGCAAGGAGACATTATTCACGTGTTGATTCCAGATATGATTCAAGCTCAAGTGTACAAAGATGAAATCGAACCTAATCTTTCTGAAGGAAAAGCATTGTCATTTTCTCATGCAGCTGCAATCTATTGGAAATGGATTGAAGCCCCAAAGAACGTTGATCTAATCATGATTGCACCAAAAGGACCTGGCTCCAAAGTTCGAGAAACATATCTTGATAATTTTGGAACCCCCTCAATTGTTGCAGTTGAACAAGATTTTACAGGAAAAGCCTGGGATAGAACATTAGGAATTGCAAAAGCAATAGGTAGCGCAAAAGCTGGATTAATTAAAACTACTTTCAAAGAAGAAGTAGAAACTGATTGGTTTGGTGAACAAGCTGATCTTTGCGGCGGTGCAGCTTCTATGGTGACAAATGCATTTGAAACTCTAGTTGAAGCAGGATATCAACCAGAAATTGCATACTTTGAAGTCTTACATGAACTCAAACTCATTGTGGATATGATTCAGAGGTATGGAATAAACGGAATGTGGAGACGCGTCAGCGAAACTGCCAGATATGGTGGGCTAACTCGTGGACCAATGGTTATGGATTCTACAAACAAAGACAAGATGAAAAAAATTCTTACCATGATTCAAGATGGCACATTCAACAAGGAATGGATCTCTGAATATCAGAAAAGTGGTAAAGATGCATTTGAAAAATACATGAAACAATATGACGAACACCAAATTGAAAAAGTTGGTAAACAAATGCGTAAAATGATGTGGCCTGATTCCACAGAATAATCTTTTTTTCTTATATTTTTCTTAACTTAGAAACGCCAGTGGTAATATGATCAATGATTGTTGGCAGTGATGTACCTGGACCAAACACATGATTCACTCCTGACTTTATCAAAGCTTTATGGTCTATATCTGGAATTACTCCTCCACCAACAACAAGGACGTCGTTGATTCCTTTCTTTTTTATTGCTTTTACCACTCTGGGAAAAAGTGTTCCATGTGCACCATTTAGCAAACTCATTGCAACTGCATCCACATCTTCATCCTCTGCAATCTGTGCCACTCTTTCTGGAGTTGCAAAAAGTCCAGAATAGATTACTTCCATTCCTGCATCTCTAAATGCTCTACAAAGTATTAGAGCACCTCTATCGTGGCCGTCAAGACCTAATTTGGCAACCAAGATTTTGATACTTCGTGATGCAGTCTTTTGTTTCATAATTATATTCTTTTTCTGTATATTTTAAAACTTTATTTGATTTTCTAATCTGTGAAAATAATCTCTAGTTTACAAGAATAGAAAATCTACTTAAAGCGTAACAAAAGTATCTCAGACGTGGACACTACTCCAATTAATTATGAATTAACTTTTGAGCCTGATCTCAAAAAATTTACCTTTAATGGAACTGAATCAATTTCAGTAGATTGCAAAAAACCTACAAACACAATAACAATGAATTGTGCCGAACTAAAGATAAAATCATGTCAAGTTAAATCTGCAGGAAAAATCATCAAATCTACTCCAAAAACAAATGAGAAAAACGAAGAATTACAAATCAGATTAAGGGAAAAAATCAAAGGCAAAGTAACAATCAACTTGGAATTTCAAGGAATTTTAAATGATAGGCTTCTTGGATTTTATCGCAGTCAGTACAAACAAGGTGGCAAGACAAAGTATCTTGCCACAACACAGTTTGAGGCAGCAGATGCTAGACGTGCATTTCCTTGTTGGGACAAACCTGAGGCAAAGGCATCATTTGAAATTTCAATTATTGCAGATAACAAATTCACTGCAATCTCAAATATGCCCATCAAATCAAAGAAAAAAGTTGGGAGTAAAACCATTTACAAATTTGGAAAGACTCCAGTTGTCTCAACATATTTGATCTATCTTGGTGTTGGAGACTTTGAATATCTAACAGGAAAGATTGGCAAAACACAGATTAGAGTTGTAACAACTAAGGGAAACAAATCAAAAGGAAAATTCTCACTAGAATTAGGAAAAAAGCTTCTTGCATCTTATGAAAAATATTTTGGAATAAAATTCCCATTACCAAAACTTGACTTGATTGCAATTCCAGACTTTGCAGCTGGTGCCATGGAAAATTGGGGCGCAATTACTTTCAGAGAGACAATCTTACTTTATGATCCTAAAACATCTTCTACTAGAACTAAACAATACATTGCTGAAGTAATTTCTCATGAGATTGCACATATGTGGTTTGGAAATCTGGTTACAATGAAGTGGTGGAATGATTTGTGGCTAAATGAAAGCTTTGCAACCTTTATGGCAACAAAATTTGTTGATAAATTCTATCCTGAATGGGATTTGTGGAATCAGTTTGTAGAGGATGCAATGAATAATGCAATGGGCCTTGATTCTCTAAAAACAACACACCCAATAGATGTTAAAGTAAATTCTCCAGCAGAAATTAGAGAAATCTTTGATGCAATTTCTTATGACAAAGGTGGGTGTGTATTGAGAATGCTTGAGCATTATGTGGGAGAACCAAACTTCAGGAAAGGCCTCAAAAGATACCTTTCTGATTTTAAATACAAAAATGCTGAAGGACAGGACTTGTGGAATGCAATTGGCAAAGCATCAAAAATGCCTGTCACTTCTATGATAAATACATGGTTAAAACAACCTGGATTTCCACTGGTTGAGATTAACCAAGATGGCAATATTCTAAAACTCAAACAAAAGAGATACTTACTTGAACCTGATAAAAAATTCAGTAAAGGCCTTTGGTCCATTCCATTATCTCTTGGACTAGAAAACGAAATTTCTAAAAAATTATTTTCTAAAAAATCTATGTCAGTAAAACTACCCAAGAATACAATTGGCTTTGTTGCAAACTATGGAAGAAAAGGATTCTATCGTGTAAAGTATGATGAAGGAATTTTACTTGATTTAAAGATGTTAGTAGATGAAAAACGTATTCCTGCAATTGATAGATGGGCAATTCAAAATGACTTGTTTTCTCTTTGTGTTTTAGGTGATGAACAAGTAAGAAATTATCTTGACTTTTCTGACGCATACTTTGATGAAGATAGCTACCTTGTGTCAGTTAATGTTGCACATAATTTAGCTTCGTTGTACTTTCGTACATTTAATGAAAAATTTACAGAAGAAATTCGTGATTATGCAATAAATTATTTTAGAAAAATTTTATTTAATATAGGCTGGGATCCAAGAAAATCAGATAAACATACTGATGCCTTGCTACGCGTATTTGTAATTTCTACCTTGGGAAAAATGAATGATGAAGAAGTTACAGAAGAAGCTTTAAGACGATATAAAAAATTCCTAAAATCTCCTAACTTACTATCCCCAGATTTAGTAGAACCAATATGTTCAATCGCAGCATGGAATGGAAATGCAAAAACCTATGCTGAACTAAAAAAATTATACATGAATGCAAAAACTATGGAGGAAAAACTTCGTTTCTTAGGTGCTATGAGTGGATTCCAAGACAAAAAACTTCTCCTTAAATCACTTGACTTTTCTCAAACCTCTGAAGTACGTTCTCAAAATATGCGGGTACCAATCATGAAAGTTGCCGCAAATCCATATGGGGATAAAGTATTATGGCCATGGTTAAAGAAAAACTGGAAAAAACTGAACAAAAAAGTAGGACATGGAAATCCATTATTTAACAGAATTGTAGCTAGCATCTCTTCTGTAGCTGATGATTCAATGGAAAAAGAAATTAAACAATTCTTCAAAAAGAATCCCACTCCGGGTACAGAACGTACTCAAACTCAAACTCTTGAAAGAATACGAATAAACTCAAAATTTCTTAGAAATATGAGAAAAGAGTTCAAAGATGGCTAGAAAACTTGGAGTTCCTATCTCCCTTGGGATAATTACTGTTTTAGCAATAGTCTTTCTAATGGGCGGTGGAACAGACGATAAAGATGTTCTTCGTCAAACATTTCACATAGATGCCGTATACTATGATTCTGGTCATGTTGAAATTTCTTATTTTGACAAATCTGATAAAACAAATTCTGTTGTCATGGAAATTCTTGGAATGGAGGAATCTTTTCAAAAAACATTTTCTGATTCAAAATTTATTGAAATTGTCCCATTTCCAAATCTCCCAAAATATGGTTGGGCAATTCATCCAGTAGTATTGGAGATTTATCACGAAGAATTAGGTCACATCCAACTGAAAACTGAGATTCATGCACTTGATGAACCTATTCCTCCTGTAATCTACTCTAGACCTTAGATCGGACACAAGATTTTATTGCACCTGTGAAATCTTACTGTATATTGAGTTTGCTTGATGACATAAAGAAAGGAAAACGTGGCGCAATTGCAAAAGCAATCAGTGTCGTCGAAAATGACCCAAAGAATGCAAAGAAACTCTTGAAGCAAATTTTTAAAAATTCTGGTAACTCTATTGTTATAGGCATCACCGGACCTGCTGGTTCTGGAAAAAGTTCTTTGATTAACAAAACTGTTATTGCATTGAAAAAATTAGGCACAAAACCTGCTGTATTGGCAATTGATCCAACTAGTCATATTACTGGTGGAGCCATATTGGGTGATAGAGTTAGAATGACTGAATCTACTGATTCAGGAACATACATTCGAAGTATTGCATCAAGAGGTGCAACTGGTGCAGTATCTAATTCACTACGAAATATTATTCGCGTTTTAGAATATTCTGGATTTAACCCAATAATTATTGAAAGCGTTGGAGCTGGACAAACTGACGTAGAAATTTCAAACATTGCAGACATCACTGTTGTTGTCTTTAATCCTAATACTGGTGATAGTATTCAAACTATCAAAGCTGGTTTGACTGAAATTGGAGATATCTATCTTGTAAACAAAAGTGACCTTAGTGGAACAAACCAACTATTCGATGCAGTATTAGACTATATTGGAGATACAGAACGAAATCCAATAATTCTAAAAACATCTGTAAAAAAGAATACTGGAATTACTAAATTTGCACAAACCCTTAAAGATTTGATGGTGTCCAAAAAGAAATCAAAGAAAGATAAAAATCAAGAACGACTTGAAGCAGAATTAAAAGATATTGTTTTAAACAACTTCAAAGAAAAGATTGGTGGCATGTTAGATTCTGACAAAACATTTTCAAAATATCTTAAAAAATTACAATCAAAAAGTATTGATCCTTTTGAAGCTGGAGATAAAATCACAAAATCTTTGTTAAAGTGATATTATGGTAGCAAAAAAATCAAACAAGCCTGAAACGAAACTTTTTACTGATTCTGAATTTCTAGTAAAACGAATCTACCAAAAATCTTCTAAAAAGAAACCAATCGAAGATGCAGGAACATATCCCTTTACAAGAGGAATTCACCCTGGAATGTTCCGTGAAAGATTTTGGACCATGCGACAGTATTCTGGTTTCGGTGATGCCAAACTAACCAATCAGAGATTCAAATTCATGCTTGAAAAGGGTCAGACTGGTCTTAGTATGGCATTTGACTTACCAACTCAGATTGGTTATGATTCAGATTCACCACAAGCCGAAGGCGAAGTCGGCAAAGTCGGCGTCTCCATCACATCAATTAAAGATATGATGACTGCTTTTGATGGTATTCCTCTTGGAAATGTCAGTTCCTCAATGACCATTAATTCAACGGCATCGACATTACTTGCATACTATATTGCAGTTGGTGAATCACAGGGATTCAAAAGTCACGAACTTCGTGGCACTACTCAAAATGATATTTTAAAAGAATACATTGCAAGGAATACCTACATTTATCCTCCACAGCCATCAATGCGGTTAATTGGTGACATGATAGAGTACTGTGCAGAAAAAGTACCATCTTGGTATCCTGTTTCAATATCTGGCTATCACATGCGAGAAGCTGGCTGTACTGCAACGCAAGAAGTTGCATTTACCTTGGCAAATGCTATTGCCTATATCCAAACTTGTTTGGATAAGGGATTAAAGATTGATGATTTTGCACCCCGTCTTTCATTCTTCTTTTGTTGTACTATTGAATTCTTTGAAGAAGTTGCAAAGTTTAGAGTTGCACGTAAAGTTTATGCTAAAATCATGAAAGAAATGTTTCATGCAAAAAATCCACGTTCTTTACAACTAAAATTCCATACTCAAACCAGTGGTGAATCACTAACTGCACAACAACCAAATAACAATATTGCACGCGTTACAATTCAGACCATGGCCGCAGTTGCTGGCGGTACCCAATCTCTTCACACAAATTCTAGAGATGAGGCACTTGCTCTTCCTACACAAGAATCTGCAAAAATTGCACTAAGAACACAACAAATTGTAGCCCATGAAAGTGGCATTACAAAGACTGCTGATCCCTTGGCAGGTTCCTATTATCTAGAAGAATTGTGTGATCAAATTGAGGCCGGCGTATGGAATTATCTTAAAAAAATTCAAAAAATGGGGGGCTCTGTAAAGGCAATAGAGAAAGGATTCTTTCAATCAGAAATCCGTCAAAATGCATATCGGTTAAAGAAAGAAATTGATGCTAATGAAAGAATTCTTGTTGGCGTAAACAAGTATTCTGAAGAAGAAGAACAACCAGACTTGCTTCGAGTTGGTAGCGAAATTGAGATTCAACAGAGAAAGGCATTAAAAAAATTACGCACATCTAGAGACAAAAAGAAATGGGAGAAAGCACTTTCTGCAATGAAGAGTGCAGCAGAGACAGAAAAAAATCTCATGCCTTACATAGTTACAGCTGCAAAAGCATTTGCTACAACAGGCGAAATCAGTAATACCTTCAGAGAAGTATTTGGTGAATATCGCCCAAAAGAGGTCTTTTAGATGAAGATTGATCACATTGCAATTGCAGTTAATGATGTAGAGGAATCTGCAAAGGTATACCAACAAGCACTAGGGGTTGATAATGTGGAATTTGAAACCATTGAAACAGAAGGTGTCAAAGTGGCAATCATTCATCTAGAAAATGGCAGAATTGAATTAATGCAACCAACAAATGATTCTAGTCCAATCAAAAAATTTCTAGACAAAAAAGGACAAGGTCTGCATCATTTGGCATTAGAGACAGATAACATTGAAGATGAAGTAGAAAGAATGGAAGGATGTGGGATTCAATTTCTAGGAAAAATAAGACCTGGTTCAGCAGGAACTAAAGTTACTTTCATTCATCCAAAATCACTTTATGGTGTATTGACAGAACTTTGTTCTCATCCTAAAGCGTAGCGTAACGTAACCACTCTTATCTACTTGAGTTTTTTGCAGAGAGATTTGAGTTAAATGATGATTTTAAATTGTAATTTTTTCAAAAGGAAAAAATTGAATATCAATCATCGATACAAATCAAATTTCTTTTTACAATTTCTACAAAATCGCTGTTTAGTTTTTTTACTTTCTTTGCCTAGATAGGAGCCACATCGTTTACATTTTTCTTTAATCATTATTTTCTAATTTCTAGTAGAATGTTTTCACCCTTTATGAATGCAGTATAATTCAGTTAGATAGTGCTTGGTTCTTATAGATGATAAATTAATCAGCACTATGTCCGAAGACAGAAAGATGTACAAATGTACATGTGCAGATTGTGGTAAGGATTCTGAAGTTCCTTTCGAACCAAAACCAGACAGACCTGTATATTGTAAAGAATGTTTACCAAAACATAGAAAGTAGAAGATTTTAGATTAGTTTCGTTTGATTAATTTTAAACTTGATTATTTTTAGATATTTTCAAAACTTCCTTTCTTTTTTA
>CATMRH010000021.1 GCA_950073955.1 uncultured archaeon
TTTCTAGTTCACAACGAATCAGTAGGATCATCATTTACATCTCCGAGACCATTTAGAGTAAATGCTGGTGCAGTTCATTGTTATACTCTTGCACCAGATGGTACAACTAATTATCTCTCAGAGGTTGAAACAGGTTCTGAAGTGTTGATTCTTAATTCTAAAGGAAAGGCAAGAAGAGTAACTGTTGGAAGATCAAAAATTGAGCGTAGACCAATGTTAATGATCAAGGCAGCTATAGGAAATGAAATCGGAGGAATTATTGCGCAAGATGCCGAAACAATTCGTTTTGTAAAACCAAATGGACAACTAATATCAGTTACACATCTAAAGAAAGGAGACACAATTATGGTACATGCAAAACCTGCTATGGGCAGACACTTTGGGATGGAAATTTCAGACGAATACATATTAGAAAAATAAAATGAAATACAAAACTTGTGTATCTATTGCAGAAAAAACGCCATACAGAATAAAACAAATATTGAAAATTGCACTAAAGAAATCAGATTATGCAGAAGTCAGATTTGATTTTTTAAAGATCGAGCAAATTCCAGAGGCATTAGAGATAATCAAAAAAGATCTAAATAAAATTGTGTGTACACTGAGACCAAAAACAGAAGGTGGAAAATTTTCAGGAAATGAAAAAGAACGAATTGCTATTCTAAAACTAATTGCTGAATACAATCCTTTCTTATTAGATGTAGAATTTAATACGTTAAAGAGAAATTCGTCATTGGTAAGATATCTAAAATCGACAAAGACAAAATTGCTTGTATCATGGCATGACTTTAAAAAAACTCCAAGTTCTGCAGAACTAAAAAAGAAAATGAATCAAATGACCAAATTCTCATTTAATGTGAAAATTGTAAGTACTGCAAAATCAACTAATGATTCCAGTAGAATGCTTGAGTTATACAGTAAAAAAGGAAAAAATAATTTGATATCATTTGCAATGGGGGATTTAGGTAGAATTTCAAGAATTTTGTGCCTATATTTGGGTAGCCCATACACATATGTTTCATTAGGAAATGCAGTTGCACCAGGCCAGTTCAGTGTTGACGAAGTAAAGAAAATTACAAATCTAAAAAAATAACCAAATTAACAGTTGAGAGTTTAAATCAATCATGTGCTCAGAAAAATAAGATGGGAAAAACATTTGTAGTAATTGGAGACCCAATTGATCATTCGTTTTCTCCAAATATTCATAGTGCAGTATTTAGAGAATTAAATTTAGATTGTTCATATATTGCTTATAAAATTCCCAAAGGTGAATTAGAAGAAGGAATTGAGGGATTAAAAAAAATCAACGTTGACGGATTCAATGTTACTATTCCTCATAAAGTTGAGATGATGAAATATCTTGATAAAATGGATGAATCATGTAGTCTAATTGGTGCAGTCAATACTGTTACATACAAAGATGGTATTCTTAAAGGATACAATACCGATATGGATGGGTTCCTAGAACCTTTTAAGAAAAAGGAATTGAATATTGCAAATACCAAAGTACTTCTTCTTGGAGCAGGAGGAGCTGCAAGAGCAATAGTTGCAGGGTTTGCAAAAGAGAAAGCAAATAGTATAACCATTGCAAATAGAACACTAGAAAATGCCAATAATCTTTTAGAGTTTGCAAAAAAAATAGGATTAGATGCTAATGCAATCAAAATTGAAGATGTTAATGATTTGGTAAAAGATTATGATATTATTGTTAATGCAACATCAATAGGTCTAAAGAATGAACCAAGCCCAATTTCCTTAGAAGGTATTAATGAAAAAACAATTATTTTTGATATTGTATACATGCCAATGAATACAGATTTTATAAAAAAAGCAAAAGAAAAGAAAGCTATTGTTATTTTTGGATATGAAATGCTCCTAGGCCAAGCAGTAAGATCTTTTGAGATTTGGCACGATATGAAAGCGCCTTATAATGCAATGAAAAAAGCATTGCTGGGTGGATTTTGATGGTTAAAGCAAAGGCTACGGTACATGGAGCAATTTCCCTCGTAAATGCGATTGCAATCAAAAAAGGTGCAACTTTAGGAATTGCATTAAAAGTAGAAGCAACAGTTGAAGCCAATTCTGGGAAGGGAATTATACTCCAATCTAAAAATAAAAGCCTTAGTTCTCGCTTAATCAATAAAACTGTTGAAAAAATTGTTTCAAAGAAAGATTTGGAACAAAACAAAATTGTAATTACACTTGATTCTGAAATTCCAACTGGGTATGGACTCAAAAGTTCAAGTGCCATTTCATCTGCAGTAGCACTAGCATGTGCAAAGATATTCAAATCTAAATTTACTGATCAGCAAATTTTACTTGCAGGAGTTGATGCATCAATTGAATCCAAAGTAAGCATCACAGGAGCATTTGATGATGCATGTTCATGTTATTATGGAGGATTCAATGTTACAGATAATGCAAAGAAAAAACGAATTCATTTTGAAAAAGGCCCAACCAATTTAGTTGTGGTAATCTTTATTCCCAAAAATAGAAAAAGAGGGAATCTAAATAATCTTAAACCTCTTTCATCTGTATTTGAAAAGGCATGGGAATTGACAAGAAAAGCAAACTATTGGGAAGCAATGATCATTAATGGATTAACAACTGCATCTATTCTAAATTCAGATCCTGAAATCATTATAAGGTTAATAGAAAAAGGTGCGCTTGGGGCATCAGTTTCTGGAAATGGGCCGGCTGTTGCAGCAATAACAAAAAAGGAAAATGAAGCAAGCATAAAAAAAATATTTTCAACATTAGAAGGAAACTTGATTATTTCAAAAGTTAGTAACAAAAAGGCTGAAGTTCATGAATTGTAAAGTTGGAAAATCAAAGATTTCAGGGCAAGTGGTTTGCCCACCAAATAAGAGTTATACACATAGAGCAATTTTTCTTGCATCGCTTGCAGGAAATAACAGTAGAGTGGATAATGCCTTACTCTCAGCAGACACCATTTCAACAATTGAGGCTTGCAGAAAATTCGGAGCAGAGATAGAAATCGAAAATTCATCAATTATTGTCAAAAATCCGATTAAATTAGGTGCAAATGTGCCTGAGATCAATACAGAAAACTCTGGAACAACAATCAGAATTGCATCAGGCATTGCTAGTCTATTTTCAGAAGAGATTATCTTAACAGGAGATTCTAGTCTGCAAAAAAGACCTATGCAGCCTCTCTTAGATGCATTATCAAGTATAGGAGCACAATGTAGTTCAACAGATGGAAAACCACCAATCAAAATCAAAGGAAAAATTTCAGGAGGCAATGTAACAATTCCAGGAAATTTTTCAAGTCAATTCATCTCGGCATTATTAATCAGTGCGCCGCTAACAGAAAATGGAATTAATCTAACTATAGAAGGAAATTTGGTTTCAAAACCATATCTTGATGCAACTATTGCTACAATGAAAAAGTTTGGAGTGTCTGTCCAAACATTAATCCCATACAAAAGATACAACATATCACCACAAATCTATAAAAATACTACATTTACAGTTCCAATTGATTTTTCAAGTCTTGCATTACTTCTTTCAGCTGCAGTACTCAATGGAGAAGAAATTATAGTCAAAGGAAGTATTGGAAACTTGCCACAAGGAGATGAAGTTTTCATTGATATTTTAGAACAGTTGGGAGTAAATGTTACTATCAATAATGAAGAAATTAAAATCAAATCACCTGAAAAATTAAAGGGAGGAAGATTTGATTTAAGTAATTCGCCAGACCTTCTTCCACCTCTTGCAATATTGGCATTAAATACATCAAACCCAATTGAGATAGTAAATGTAAAACATGCAAGATTAAAAGAAACAGATAGAATTGCAATTATATCAAGAGAACTTGTAAAACTTGGAATCAAAATTCAAGAAAAAGAAGATGGGTTGATTCTAGAAACATCAGAAAATCTAATTGGGGCAAAATTGAATTGTGAAAATGATCATAGATTATTTATGGCATTTTGTATAGCTGGAATGTACATAGGGGATTGCACTATAACAGATCCGGAATCAGTTAAAATTTCATATCCAAATTTTATAGAAGAGATGAATAGTCTAGGTGCAAAAATTCAAGTTCAGTAAAATAATTTTCAAAGAAATTAACTAAAAATGGTAAAAGGTCCTACCGGTTGGTAAAAATCTGAAAATAAGTGATATAAAAAACAGCGATTTTTGTGCCTGTTTTGGCATGGATGTTCTTGTTATGGGTTCTGGGGCACGATTATAAACATCATTTAGCTTTGATAGTATGTTGCCTGGAAGTTCTATTGGTCAGCGTCTTGTTTTAACAAGTTTTGGTGAAAGTCATGGAAATGCCATTGGTGCTGTATTAGATGGCTGTCCCGCAGGATTAGAAATTGATGAAAAAGAAATTCAAAAGATGCTAAACCTAAGAAAACCAGGTCAAAATCTTATTTCAACTCAAAGAAAAGAAGGAGATATAGTTGAAATTATCTCAGGAGTTTTTAGAGGATATACTACTGGTGCTCCAATTACAATGATGATTTGGAACAGTGATCAAAAATCAAAAGATTATGAGACTTTGAAAACGAAACTAAGACCAGGACATTCCGATTACCCTGCTATGATAAAGTATAATCATTTTAATGATTACCGGGGCGGAGGAAGATTTTCTGGAAGATTAACTGCAACACACGTTATGGGTGGGGCCATTGCAAGAAAATTACTTAAAGTAACGTTAGGAATTGAAACAAATTCATACACAGTACAAATTGGAAAAGTAGAGATGGAACGGGAATTTAGTGAAAAAATGATTAGTTCAATTTACAAAAATGAAGTAAGATGTCCTGAAAACAAAACTGCAAAAATGATGAGAGATAGTATTTTGGATGCAAGAAAGAAAGGAGATTCTCTTGGGGGGATAATTGAATCAGTTACAACAAATGTTCCAGTTGGATTGGGAGAACCAATTTTTGGTTCATTAGAATCAGATTTGAGTAAAGCAATTTTTTCAATTCCGTCTGTTAAAGGAATTGAATTTGGTTCAGGATTTAGAGGTTCAGAACTTCACGGTTCTGAAAACAATGACTTGTATACTATTAAAAAAGGAAAGATAGTAACAAAAACAAATAATTCTGGTGGAATTCTTGGAGGTATTTCTAATGGAATGCCAATTACTATGAGAATTGCTTTCAAGCCAGCATCATCAATTGCACAAAAACAAAGCACAGTAGATATTAAAACCAAAAAAATAACAACGCTTCAAGTTAAAGGAAGACATGACCCATGTGTTGTGCCCAGAGCGCCACCAGTAGTAGACTCACTTGTAGCTTTAACCTTAGCAGATCATGCGCTCCTTGCAGGAACAATTAAGCCTATTTTGTAAGAAAATGTCTGATATCAATGAACTTCGAAATAGGATGGACGAAATCACACTGGAAATGATAAAGCTACTAAAAACACGAACAGAAATTGCAAAAGAGATTGGAGAAGTCAAAAAGAATATTGGAAAGGGGATCACTGATGAATTACGAGAAGACAATTTACGCGGAAAAGTAATCTCACTATGCAAAAATATAGGATTTGATGAAACGATTGCAACAAAATATTTGAATTTTCTCTTAAACGAATCAGTAAAAGTTCAATCAATTAATAACCAAACGCACCTTTCTATTTTTTTAAAGGCAAAATCACTTGAGCAGCAAGGAAAGACAATTATTCACATGGAAGTGGGAGAACCAGACTTTTTACCACCACCTATTGTTAAAAATGCATTAGAAGAAGTATTTGACAAAGGATTTCTAAAGTATGGTCAAGCAAAAGGAATGCCAGTATTTCGAGAAGCACTTGTAAAATATATCTCGGATAAATTCAACACCAATATCACACAAGATAATATTATAGTTAGTCCCGGTGCAAGATTTTCAATTTTCACTGCAATAACTACACTACTTAATCCAGGAGATGAAATGATTGTCATAGAACCTGCATGGCCTGCATACAAAGACTGTGCACTAAATGCAGGAATCAAAGTTAGAACCATCAATACAACTCTAGAAGAAAAATGGGAACCATCTTTAGAACAGATTGAAAATACAATTAATTCAAACACAAAAATGATTGTACTGAACTATCCAAACAATCCTACAGGAAAGATTCTTCCTGAAAAGTTACAAGATGACATAGTTGACCTGGCTAGAAAAAATAATCTATATGTGTTGAGCGATGAGATTTATTCGCAATATGTAAAAAGTAGTTGGAAAAGCATTCTAAGATACAGTTATGAAAAAAGCATTGTTACTCAATCATTCTCAAAATCCCATGCCATGACAGGATTCAGGATTGGATATGGCATAGCAGATACAGAAATTATCGAAAAAATGGTAAAATTGCAGGCATTGTGCCTAACAAATGTATCAGAACCCATACAATATGTAGCAATGAAAGCACTTGAAGCAAATACTTCAAACAATACTAATACTATTCAAAACAGACTAGATGTGTTGGTACAAAAAGCAAAAGAGATGGGATTAGATTTTGTTATTCCAGATGGGGCAATGTACCTTTTTGCAAGAGTTAATCAAGATGGATTTGACGGCGTTCAATTTGCTAACAGTACACTTGAGAAAGGGTTAGCAGTAGCGCCAGGAGAAGGATTTGGAAATTACAAAAATTTCATTAGGATTTCTGCATGTCAGGATGAGAAAATACTAATTGACGGAATGAATATACTGAGTCACATCATGAGTGAGAAACAATGAAGAAGAAACTTACAGTAATTGGTGCCGGAGGTCAAATGGGACAATGGTTCCTAAAATATTTTGCAAGTAAAAATTTTGAAGTTACAGGTTATGATTCAGAAAATAAATTTTCAGAAAAAGACATCATAGAGGCAAGTTCTTTAGTTGGAGGAATTCTAAAGGCAGATTATGTTGTTTTGTGTACTCCTACAAGAAGAACTCCAGAGATTATCAGATTAATCGCAAAAGAAATGAAGAGAGGTACATATCTTATTGATATTTCGTCT
Organism: uncultured archaeon; assembly: GCA_950073955.1. GTDB lineage: Archaea > Thermoproteota > Nitrososphaeria > Nitrososphaerales > Nitrosopumilaceae > Nitrosopumilus. The sequence goes on from CATMRH010000021.1 coordinate 6,983, forward strand.
GAAAAATCCAAGGTGGCAGGATCATTATCAAAGATGCCATCTAAGATTAATCCAATTTGTATTCATCCAATGTTTGGTCCAGGAATAAAAACAATCAAAGGTCAAAATATTATTTCAGTTCCAATCAAGGATGCAAAAACAGAGTTATCTGTTGCAAAATCACTATTTGAAGGAGCAAACTTTGTTACAATTGATGCAATTGAACATGACAAAAAGATTGCAGTGATTTTAGGATTGACTCATATGGTGAATCTAGTTTTTGCAAAAATTATCTCAAAAGATGAAAAGACGAACTTGACAGAAAAAATGTCTGGTACAACTTTTAGAGTGCAAAAGATATTAGCAGAAAGCATAATGACCGAGTCTCCAGAACTGATTGAAACCATTATTGCAAACCCGGAGATTCGAAAATTTGCGGAAGAACTGTGGAAAGATGTTGGAAGATTACTAACCGCTGTTCAAGAATCAAAGACGGAAGAGGTAATTAGTTATATCAAAGAGGTTCAAGAGAAACTCGCTAAGCATACAGACACCAATGAATCCTACAAGAAACTGACAAAAATGGTTAAGGCCGTTGAAAAATAACGGAAATGCGTTCAACTAAGATAGTTACATCTTTCATTAAGGATAATGAGAAATTATTGATTTTAAAAAGAAGTGATAAAGTACAATCAATGAAAGGATTGTGGGCAGGGATTAGTGGAATAATAGAAAAAAATGAAGAGCCTCTAAAAAGGGCAAAAATTGAGATTTTTGAAGAAGTTGGAATAACAGAAGACAAGATTACACTCGTTAGATCTGCGAAAGAAATGAAAATTAATTCGCCTCAATATGAAAATCATGAGTGGGAGATATTTCCATTTTTGTTTGAAGCGAAAAATCCAATAATTAAACTAAATTGGGAAAATTCTGAATTTAAGTGGATAAATAAAGAAGAATTGAAAAATTATGATACAGTTCCTAGTCTTCAAAAAGTATTATTCAATCTGGTGTAAATTTTGATTTTCTTTTTCATATTTTTTTTGCTGTGGTAACATCATATAGACACAAGCACCACCACACATAGTACACGGTACATTATTTCCAGGATGTTGTCCAGTTCGGCTATGAATTTTAGCCGCTTCCTCAGGATCGATAGATAATGCAAGTTGTTTTTCCCAATCCAAAGTACGTCTAGCTTCAGTCATTTCCATATCCCATTTGATTACCTTGTCACGAATTTTCACAAGATCTCCAGCATGAGCTGCAATTCTATATGCGATCAGTCCTGCTTTTACTTCATCTACATTTGGTAAAGCTAGATGTTCAGAAGGAGTAAGATAACACAGAAGATCAACACCCTCACTTGCAGATACTGCAGCTCCAATGGCACTTGCAATGTGATCATGTCCAGATGCAATATCAGTTACCAAAGGACCAAGAACATAGTAAGGGACATCACCAATTAGAGATTTTGCTAGTCTAACATTTGCTGCAACCTCATTAAGTGGAACATGCCCTGGACCTTCAACCATAACTTGAATATCTTGTTCGTGTGCACGTTTTGTTAATCGAGATATATTGATCATTTCTTGAACTTGTAATTCATCATGAGAATCCAAAATTGAGCCAGGTCTAAGTGCATCTCCAAGGCTAAATGTTACATCATATTTTTTGGCAATTTCAATAAGATAGTCATAATGAGTCACGTATGGGTTTTCTTTGTCATGTTTTAACATCCATGCCGCAGTTATAGTTCCCCCTTTACTTACAACACCGCCATATCTCTGAACTTTTAAGATTCTTTTTGCAATATCTTTTGTAATTCCACAATGAATTGTGACATAATCAACGCCGTCTTTTACATTACTTTCAAACGCATTTAGATAATCATCTTCAGTTAAATTCAAAGGATTTTTGTGAACCTCAATACCATAATTATAGGCTTCATAAATTGGGACAGTCCCAAAAGTAATTGGAGCAACATCTAAAAGAGTCTGTCTTATTTTTTTAACATCACCACCATCACTAAGATCCATGATTGTGTCTGCATGATATTTTACTGCAACCTTGGCTTTTTCAATTTCTTCTTCCAAGTTTACATTTAGAGTTGAGGTTCCAATGTTGACATTTACTTTAGTTTTAAGGCCTTTGCCAATTCCAACATTATGAATTTTTTGTGGGCGGATGTTATTACTTGGAATTATTATAGAACCACGTGCAATTTTTGGAATTAGCCAATCAAGTGAAACATCTTCATCTTTTGCTACTTTTTTCATTTCATCAGTAGCAATACCACGTCGTGCAGTAGTCATTTGAGTTGCCATTAAACAATCTACGTGTTTACCTGATTTAAACAATCAAAAAGATTGCAAAGATATTGATCGCTTATAATTTCTGGGCACTATATTAAGAAAATTAATCGATCTTATATGTTAGAATTACTATATTGAGATATTATGAGAGCTATCAGAGAATGCAAGCATTGTGGTAGAGAGTTTTATAGTATGAAAGATGAGTTTTGTTCTTTTGATTGTGTTACTGAAGTATCAACGTAATAACCAAAATTAGATTAAATGCATTTCTTGTTCCAAGGTCAGTTTTTCAGATTTGATTTTAGATATTTTATTTAAAATAGGTGAGATAATACGCTCAGAATCAGAGGAATTTACAAAATTTTGTTTAATCTCACTAACTCTGTGTGTCAATTCAATTTCAGCTAAAACTAATGAAATGTAATTTCGAAGTTTTTGATTTTCAGATTTTAGAGATTCAATTTCAGACGTGTTTATCATCTAGGAGGACTCCATCTCTCTTCAATGCTAGTGTCAATATTTTCAGAAATAAGGTATTGCTTTCCACATTTGAAACATTGCCATAGGAATTTTCCATTACTCTTTGATTGATATTGCATTGGCAACAAGCAAGTTGTACATCGTAATTCGTCAGGGGTAAAATCATTCACCATATGAATTTTAGTCATGATATAAAGCAAGTCATTGGAGTATAAAATGGATATCAAAAATCTCAATTATACTACAAAAAAAATATTTTAAAGGAAAAATAGATTAGTACTGAGAATAAGAAAATATTATGAATCTACTTTCAATTGGAGGTTCGGATCCTTCATCAGGTGCAGGCATTCAAAGTGATATCAAAACTTTTTCTTCATTTAACGTATACTGCCTAACCATAATTACTGCAATTACTAGTCAAAATACTTCAAGCTTTGGGATGATTGAACCTGTATCACAAAAAATTCTAAAAAATCAATTAGACTCAGTGATATCGGATTTTAAAATTGATGGAATAAAAATTGCAATGGTATACAATTCTCAAATTATCAAAGTACTTTATCAGCAATTAAAGAAATTAAAAGTTCCAATAGTTATTGATCCTGTACTTAAATCAACTACAGGTGGATCATTAATTAAAAGTTCAGCCATAGAAGATTTTCGAAAATTTATAATTCCTCTTGCTACAGTAATTACACCAAACAAATTTGAGGCTGAAATTCTATCAAAAACTAAGATTAATGCAAAAAATACGCCTGAAAAAATTGCGAAAATAATTCAAAAAATGGGTGCAAAAAACATTGTAATTACAGGAATTGAAACAAAAAATAACCAGATATCAGATTTTGTGTTAGAGAAAAACAACAACTATTTTATTTCTGGAGAAAAAATTTCTAAAATTAATCATGGTAGTGGATGCAATTATTCTGCAGCCATAATTTTTGCACTTGCAAAAAATAAAAACATAAGAGAATCAGTAAGGTTTGCCAAACAATTTACCTACAATTCAATAAAAAACGCAAAAAATTTAGGAAGAGGGATTGCAATTACGTATGTTCAAGAACATGACAAAATCAATGTAGAATTATCAGATGCAATTAACCAATTTGTAGAAATCAAAAATATCTATAAAAATATTCCAGAATGTCAAACAAATTTTGTATATTCTAAACAAAAACCCAAGTCAACAAAAGACATTCTAGGCATTTCTGGCAGAATTGTCAAAGCTGGAAAACAGGTTATGATCGCTGGTAATTTGACATACGGAGGTTCAAAACATGTTGCAACAGCAGTGCTAACAATGAATAAGAAATTCCCACAAATTCGCTCTGCAATAAATCTAAAATATCAAAACGTAACCATATCAAAAATAAAAAAATCAAAATTAATAGTTTCTAGTTATGACAGAAATCAAGAACCTAAAAATGTAAAATTAAAAAATTCTACTATAGAATGGGGAATAAAAAATGCAAACAAAAACTCAAAGAAAGTATTAGATGTAGTTTATCACAAAGGAAGTTTTGGAAAAGAACCAATGATCATAGTTTTTGGAGAAAATCCAAATAATGTTTTAAAAAAAATTTTAAAAATTATTTGATATGTGTTTGGTCAAAATTCATCCTTGAACATAAATAGTCACATCCCAAATAGCATTTGTGAAGGCAGTTATTCTTGCGGGGGGATTAGGAACAAGACTTCGACCATATACAACATTTCTTCCAAAATCTATGTTGCCACTAGGTGAAAAACCAATTATGGAGCATCTAATTGATTGGACAAGGAAAAATGGTATCAAGTCAATTGTTTTGTGTGTTAGTTATCTTAGAAAAACCATTGAAGATTATTTTGAAGAAGGTAAGAGATTTGGGGTTAACATAGAATATGCAATTTCGAATAAACCACTAGCTACTGCAGGTCAACTCAAAACTGCAGAAGACTTCATAGATGATACTTTTGTTTGCATATATGGCGATTCAATTTTTAATTTTAGTCTTAGAAATATGATAAAACAACACATCAAAAAAAAGGCATTTGTGACAATGAGTCTAAATGAGTATAAAACTAACTTACCTTATGGGGTAATTGAGACTTCCAAAACTGGAAAGGTCTTAAGCTGGAATGAAAAGCCAGAGATTAAAGCTAATGTAAACATGGGATGCTATGTAATGGAACCTAAAGTTTTGGATCTTATTCCTAAAAACACGCCATATGGAATGGATGATGTTATAAAAAAAGCCATGAATAGAAAAAAATTAGTAAGTAGTTTCATTACAAAGAAGGGATTTACAGATATTGGCAACAAATCATCTTACAAAAAAGCATATCAAGACTATATTCAAAAACTTGGAAAGATCTGAAAATAATAATGAGTGACCCAATCATCAGAGAATTAAGAAAAGAGGACCTTGGGAAGGGATTTCTAGCAACACTTGATTCATTAAGACAAACAAGTGATATTGAACGAAATAAAGCTGAAGAGATTTTTGAAAAAATTAATTCAAACCCAGATCATGTAATAGTAGTTGCTGAATTAGATGGAAAAATAGTTGGATCTACAACACTTTTGATAGAGACAAAATTCATTCACGGGGGAGGATTAGTAGGTCATATTGAAGATGTTGTGGTGGACAAGAACTTTCAAGGACAGAAAATTGGTGAAAAAATTATGAAATACCTTCTTGAATTTGCAAAAAATCGAGGTTGCTACAAGACAATTTTAGATTGCACAGATGATGTAAAACCATTTTATGAAAAACTTGGGTTTAAGCATATTGCAAATGAATTAAGATTTGATCATATCTAGAAGTATTGTTTTTTAGGTCGCCTTTTTTTTAGCTTCATCAAATAAGCCCCAACACCAATTATAGGGAATGACAGCACCATAAACAAAATTGGCGAATACTTTACAGAATCTGTAATATAATAATCATCAATTTTATCTAGCATTGAATAACAAACATACATTCCAACTAACAAAATTATTCCACCTACAATAATCATTCCACCAATTCGTTTTGAACCATAATGTTTCGACATGATGAAGGCAATTCCAGCTAAAATTCCAGCTGGTGCAACACCAATAGAAATAAATTGAAGTATTTTTGCATCTGCTGAAAATGCTCTCAAAAATCCATCGTCTTCAGGAATATTGATCATAAAGTTGTAAACTGAAATCATTTCTCCCGAAAACATTGCAAATAAACAAACACTGAGAATTGTAATCCATGTCTCAGTTGCCATAATTCTAACAAATTTTAGTTGATAAATAAACCATTCAGAAAATCAGGTAATTCCAACTAGTTTAGCTAATTCTTTTCTACATGCTGCACCAAGTTTTTCTGCAGCTTGTTCAGGAGAGACATCATTTAAGAAAATTCCATATCCACGTTCTAATCCAGACCAAGGTTTTGTAATTGGGTAAATTTCAAGATGCCAATGAATTTGTCTACTGTTTTTCTTTTCAGGAGAAAGATGAAATACCAAATTATATGAAACATTTTTAATAGTTTTTGAAAGGCCGCCCAAAGTTGACCTTAGAATTAATGACAAATCATTGATTTCTTTTTGAGTAATTTTTGAGAAACTAGTGGTATGTTTTTTGGGAGAAACCCAAAATTCGTATGGGTAAGAGGGAGACCATGGACAAAATGCAATAAATCCTTCTGTTTGAAGAACCTGTCTTGGACCAGCAGTCTCCTCATTTATGACCTGGCACATTGGACAAACACCTTTTTCATTTAGAATTTTGTGTGAGGCTTCTGCTTCCTCTTCAATAATTGGTGGGATTGTAGAAAAGGTTAGAAGATGAAGGTGCGGGGGAGGATTTGTATTCCCAGCTAGTTCACCATGATAACCATAAATTGAGACATAAGTTACCCCTTTTTGTGTATAGAGCCATCTTAGTCTATCTTGAACAACAACTAGAACATTTGACCATTGTTCAATGTCAATTGTTGCAAATGTGTCTTTTTTATTTGGTGTTGCAACTACAATGTAATGATAACCATATGCAGGTTCACTATAGAAGGGTCTCTCACTGTAAGAGTTTTCAGATTCTATTGAAACAATTGGGTTTTTACTTTCAAAAACTCTAATTGACCAATTCTTTACATATTCATCTTCATTGTCTTGAAGACGTTGTAACATTCCCTCTCTTGCAACAAGAGATAAAACAGAAGGATTTGTCATAGATTCATTACCAGGTGCATAAGGAAATTTATTTGGATCAACAACTTTGTCGTCTTTTTTTGTAACAATCATGAAGCGCTCAGAAACATAACCCTTGCGCATATCTCCCATAATTATTATTGGAAGCAAATGGATGTTAAAATGTTTACTAAAGTATGATTTAATTACAAATAAAAAAATTGCAATAGAATTTTTATAAAATTAGGTAAATCATACTTTCATCAAAAATGTATGTTTTAATTTGATCGTGCATTCCAATGCAAACTTTAAAGGAAAGCATCAAATCTTGAATGAACAGGGAATATTATGGGTGATTCTAATATTCATATGATTTACGTTCTTTTAGATGGAGTTGGAGATCTTCCACATCCAGATTTAGATGGAAAAACACCGCTAGAGGCTGCAAATACACCAACTTTAGACAAAATTGCCAGTAATGGGTCAATAGGAGAGGTAATTTCTGTTGGAAAAGGAATTGCGCCTGAATCAGACATTGCTGTTTTCAACATGTTAGGTTACAAATTCAATTACACAGATTATGTTGGTAGAGGAGTGATAGAAGGAATAGGGATTGGTATTGACTTTAAGGACGGGGATTTAGCACTAAGAGGAAATTATTCGACATTAGATGAGGAAGGAGTAATCATAGATAGAAGAGCTGGAAGACAAATTGAGAAAGAAGATGCAGATGGAGTAGCAAAAGAAATTGAAGAAAAGATCAAATTTTCACATCCTAACACATCAGTTGTGGTTTCTCCAACAATTGGACATAGAGTAACTGTTAGAATTAGAGTAGACTCTAGAAAACTATCTTCAAAAATTACCAATACAGATCCAGCATATAGCAATATTGGCGGCATGGGAGTAGCAAAAGCTGTTGGAGATTTCTTAAAAATTGAAAAATGTTTACCTCTAGAAGAAACTGAAGATTCTAAATTTACTGCAAATTTAGTAAATGAGTTTTCAGAGCAGTCAATCAATATTCTGAAAGAGAGTAAAATTAACAAGAGACGACAAGAGCAAAATAAAAAGCAGCTCAGTTGCATTTTACTTAGAGATGCAGGCAACAAACTTCCAGATGTGATTCCAATTAATGAAAAATATGCTATGAAATTTTCATGCATAGTTGACATGCCAGTTGAGCTTGGAATTTCAGAAGTTCTCAAGATGAAAACATTTGAAGCTGGTGGATTAACAGACTATGAAGAAAAAGCAAGAGTTGCTGCAAAGGCAATGGAGACTCAAAATGCAATATACGTTCATCTCAAGGGACCAGATGAGTTTGGTCACGATGGAGATGCAATTGGTAAGATGAAAAACATAGAAGAAATTGATCAGAGATTCTTCAAAACTCTTGTTGAAAACATTGATTCAAGTAAAGTTGCAATTATCATTTCAGCTGATCATTCAACGCCATGTATTTACAAAGGACATAGTGATGATCATGTTCCAATTTTAGTTTCAGGGGATTTTATAAAAAATGATGGAACAACAAGAATGACTGAAGAACAAGCTAAGAAAGGAAGTATTGGTTTGCTTCAAGGTGCAGAAGTAGTTTCAAAATCTCTAGAATTAATTAAATCTCAAACATAGTCAAGTTATTTGCTTGTTGCATTTCAACTGCTTTATTTCTAATTCTGTCTACATCTATTGAATGATAGATAGAAGGAGAAGTACCTAATTTTTCTAAAACTCGACTAAGCATTCCAATTCCTATACTGAGCTCATCTTCTTGAGCATGAGCAAATGCAACTGCAAATAAAAGAATTCCTTGAATAATTTCTTTTTCTCGTCCAAAAGACTTTTTCCAAGAACCTTCAAATGCCTCATGACATTCCCAAAATCTTTCATTGTTAAAGTAGAAAATTCCATCTTTGATACCTTGTTCTTTATCGATCTCTTCTTCGAAGACGTGTCTGATATTATCTAAAGGTCCAATTGGAGATAGTTTTTCAACAATTTCATCAAGATCCTCTTTTTCAATTCCTACGTCGAACTCTACAAATTTTGTAGCAATTCTGCAAACTCTTACAGACGCATTCATGTCAGATGTAAGATCTCTAGCCTTGTTAATTATCTCACGGGAATGTTCAGGACCATAGCCTTTATTTTTAAAATGTAGCATATAGCGTTCCATGATGTTAGTTTGCAGGAATTCTTTAATTTCTTTTCTAATTACAATCAAGGTTTATATGAAATATCCAAAGGATTTTGGGTACATGTCCATTATTGAGACTATCACAGACGTAGATAATACCTTCCTATCAAGAAGAGAGATAACATGTAATTTTGCAGGATTAGGTGGCAAACTCAAAAAACTTGAAGCATTGGATATGATTACTAAGGAATTCAAATTAGAGGGTAAGGTTGTAATTCCAATGGGATTAAAAACTCAGGTAGGAAAACCAACAATTACAGGAACTTTCTATGTTTATGATAATGAAGAATTAGCAAAAAAGCACGTTAACCCAACAATTTTCTCAAGATTAGAAAAAACAAAAACAAAATTAGCAGAAGCTGAAGCAGCAACAGAAGAAGCTCCTGCTGAAGAATCACCAGCTAAAGAAAAAGAAGTAAAAGCAGATGAGAAACCTGCTGAAGAATCACCAGCTAAAGA
>CATMRH010000022.1 GCA_950073955.1 uncultured archaeon
ATCTTCATCAACAATCATTTCTGCATGGTGTCCTGCTCTAGGTAATATTCCGACTGTATGTTTTTCAAATGCTGAACGGTCACCTCTAAGTTTTCCAGAAATTGTAATTTGAACTCCCATTGCTCCATTTTCCATGATTTGTTTTAATGTCCACATTGTTGCTCTCCTAAAAGCCGTTCCACGTTCAATGTGGGAGGCCATTCTGTTACACATAACACCTGGAACTAGTTCTGGTTTGTCAATTTCTACTACTGAAATTTGTGGGTTCTTTAAGTTAAAATCTGTTGCAAGTTTTTCGGTAAGTGCTCTGATTCCAGTTCCTTTTCTTCCTATAACGATTCCAGGTCTTGTCACGTGTAGTGCAACTCTAGTTCCTGTTGGAGTTTTTGATATTTCTGCATGTGAAAAACCTGCATCTTTGATTGCTTCTCTCAGATAATCTTTGAGAAGCATCATGTTGTAATTATCTTTGATTACGTTTTTGACTGCTGACATTTCTAAATCTCCTGAGCCACTAATTCTACGTGAGTTAATACATCGTTCTTAGGAGTTGCTCTTCCCATTGCTCTTGGAATGAATCTTTTTATTGTTACTCCTTTGTGAACAGTTGCGTTTATAATTTTTAATCTATCCAAATCCATTCCTTTGTATTCTGCATTTGATTCTAAATTATCTAAAACTTTGATGAATTCTTTTGCTGTTTTTTGTGGATAACGTCCTGACATCATTCCAGGATCTGATTTATGTCCTACTTGGTTTTTGAATCGTCTAAATGCAACTGCTCTGTCTTTGTGAATTACTGCTTGTAAGAAATCTCTTGCTTTTTCAATTGACATTCCTTTTATTGCAACTGCTACTTCACGTGCATGTTTGTGTGAAATGTCTTTTTCTCTTAATGATGAACGTACATGTCTTGTTGCATCATAATTTTGGAAAGCGTAACCGAATCTACCCATAATAATCACTTCAATGGTACATAGAGACTGGATCTCGATGCTCCTACACCTGGTGCCCCATGTGAGACTTTTTTGTTTGTTATGACATATTCTCCCAGATAATGCCCAATCATTTCTGTTTTAATTGAGACTGGAACAAATTCTTTTCCTGAAAAAACATCTACTGTAACATCTACCATGTGAGGTAGAATAATCAAATCTCTTAGGTGAGTTTTGATAGGATTCTTCAATTTACCTGCTTTTGCAGACTTTATCTCCTCAATTAGTTTCCTCTTTCCATCAGTAATACCTCTGGTGAGAGATCTTCTTTGTCTGGAGTTGAATAAGAGGAATAATTTCTCGAAAGATGTGTTTTCTAACTCCTCTTTCGGAATCCCTCTGTATGAAAATTGTTTAACCATTCTTCTTCTCCTCTGTTAATATAATTCGAGTTTTACGGTCCATATTATAGCATTCCTATCTTTGTTGCCAAATCCCTAGCTTTTGCTGTAGTCTCAAACTTAACATAACACTTTTTACCATAAATTGTTCTTGCAGTGTTAACTTTGGTAACGTTTTCGTTGTAAAGTATTTTTATGGCCTCAGCGATTTGTGGTTTAGTTGCAGAATTTTCTGCAATGAAACAAACTTTACTTTCATTTTCTACCATTGCAAATGTTTTTTCTGTAATGTGTGGCTTTACAATGATTTTATTTGCTTGGTCTAAATTCATTGTGTTTTCACCATTAACTCCAGATGTGTTGATTTAATTTTCCCAATTTCTTTAATTGCTGATTTGGTATATACTGTTAATCTAATTGGATCAGAACCTGGCGCTAAGTCTAATACGCTCAAATCTTTAACATTTTTTGCTTCTACTCCTGGAAGTGCGCCTATTGCTTTTCTTAAGTTTGAAGAATCTATTGTTACAAACAAAACACTCTTTCCAACTTTCTTACTTCTTCCTCTAAGTCTTGATTGTCCAGAACGTATTTTTCTTGATTCTAATCTCTTAATGTCTTGTGATAGATTTAATGAATCCAACACCTTGGAGATTTCACTAGTTTTAGAAATTGATTCAATATCATCTGATATTATAATTGGGAATGATTCAATACCTTCAACTTTGTGACCACGTAATTCTACAAGATCTTTTGATGCTGTAGCTGCAATTGCAGAACATAATGCTAGTTTGTTTTCTTTTTTGTTTAATTTTTTGTAAATTACTTTTCCAACAATAGGTGGATGTGCTTGTCTTCCTCCTCTAGTTGACGCAACTTCGGCACCTTGACCTGATCTTCCTCCTCCTCCTCCAGTCGCTCTGGCTACACGAGATACACCTTGACCTGTAGGCGGATTGTTTGAGTCTGCTACTACATCTTGACCTGCAGTTGGGTGCCTTCCCTGTGGTTGGAATTTGTGTGAAGTTAAATTAGTGAAAGCTTTGTGAATTAATTCCCTTCTAAATGGAGTCAAGAATACAATTGGAAGTTCCACTTCTCCGTCTTTTGCTCCGGCAATAGTGTACGCAGTTGTCTTCATTATACTACTACCTCCAAAATGTTTGGTTTGAGAACTTTGGCTGGAACGTTTCTGATTTGACTTCTTAGTTTGATTAATCTTCTATATGTTCCAGGAACTGAACCTTTTAGAACAATAAAATCTCCTTTAACCAATCCAAAGTGTTTGTATCCTCCATCTGGATTAATTTTAATTTGATCATCATCTGTATTTCCTATAATCATAATCCGTTTATCATATTCTGTTCTTTGATGGAACCCCATCTGTCCTGCTCTTGGAACTGTATACATGACACTTTGTGGAGAGATTGGGCCTAGTGAACCTACTTCTCTAACTGTTTTTCTTGATTTGTGTTGTTTCTTTTTTACACCCCATCTCTGAATGACACCTTGCCATCCCTTACCTTTGGTAATTGCAGCAACATCAACAGTTGAACCAAGTTCGAAAATTTGATCAATTTTAATTTCTTTTCCAAGTAATTCTTTAACATGAGTAAATTGTTTTTGTATGTCTCCACCACTAACTGAAGCTTCAAAAACATATGGTTTTTTTTGTTCTAATCCAGCTGCACGTGGGGAAACTGCAACAATTGCAAAGATTTCTTTAATCTTACCTAATCTTTTTTCTGCATTTTCTAATGCCCCCTCTTTATTTTTTAATGTAATTTCTTTTGTAATATATTTTGGAATGTCTTCTGCATATACATCAAATTCTGCACGTAATCCATAATGATCTTTTGAATATCCTCTAATCCCTAAAATTAGCACTGGAGGTGTTACCAAGACTGTCCCAAGACTAACAAGTTGTTTTCCTGCATTTGGTGTCTTTTCACGATCGTCAATATTTACTATCTGTACACAACCTGCTTTGAATCCACAATGAGCTAAAATTTTTGGTTCATCTGAATCTAATTTTGGCCAGGCTCTAATCCTTGCTTCCATGCTTTTGGCACGTCCTCTAGGTGAGTATGCAAGACTTCCTCTGCGTGGTTGATGGTGTTTACGAGCGCCCATGACTAAGACGCCTCATCGATTGCCCTCTATTAAACCATATGAGATATCGTTAACCACTGTAAAAATATTGGTTAACCAAATATGACTAAAATTATTATGGCTTTAACAAATCTGATACCATATTCCAAATAGTAATTGCGCCAATTATAATTCCTGCTGCGCCCATCACACTTGCAACTAACAAGAAATTTTTTCTTTCTGCCATATTATGATATTCTTTGAGAATTAATTATTGCTAATGTTCCTAGTAATGCTTCTTCTAGACGTACAGTTTGAGTAGCTTGATCCGGGAAAAAATTTAGAATCTTTGCATTTTGTATATTTTTTATCCTTCCTCCCAAAATTTCATGAACTCCTTTTTCAGGAGAGCCAAACACTATCAGTGTTGGCTGTTCTGATTTTATATATTTAGAAATCTGTTCTTTTGTTGCAGTTTTTCCTTTTCTAGATGTGATGATTATATTTCCCTTCCACTCGTTTAATAGTGAAAATAAGTTTGCTCTCTCTTTTACTGAGTATCCCCAATAATCTGGAACTTCGTTTTTATCAATTTCTTTTACCGATAATTTAGGATAACCTTCTTTGAATTGAACTGTAACTCTTTTTCCTATTGAGGTCTTACCAAAAAATTGTACTAGATGGTTAATTCCAACATCTACAAATTTTTTCCCTTTAATACTAACTACAATCCCTTCTCTTACATCTCCCCTATTGATCTTTTTTGAATTTGCGGGTGTTATGTGACTTGGAATTTTTAGTGGATGAAGTACTCCTGCAAACTTTAGGTCATTCATTTTAGGAAATAATCTTCTTCTCAAAAATTGTGGTGTTTCTAAATATTTCAGAATCATTACTAGTAGACTTCCATCTTGTTTGTTGTTTCCATCTTGGTAGACATAGATTGTATCTATTTTGAAAATAGAACAAGCCCTTGCTAGAACTGATATTTTTCTAGTCTTGTCTATCTTAAGTGAATCATCAGATAGTGCTGATTCAGGAATAGCGACTGATAATTTCAATGTAATTTAATCTCACAATCAGTTAAAAGTAATTATTTTTGCTCATGTGGATATTTTTCTTTGGCAGTTTTTGCAAAATTTGTAATTTGATCTTTAGAAAGTATTTCATACAAACCTGTTTCCGTTTTAATGTGTGCCATTTTGATATGATCTACTCCTTCTTTATCTTCACTTGATAGATAAATTCCTGCTGTAGCTAATGCTGAAGCGTCATCTAATGAAAGATCATTTTTGTAAGTTTTTTCTAAAAAGTCAGTTACTTCTTCAGAACCTGCCCCAATTGCAATTGCGTCATAAGAGATGTATGTCCCACTGGGATCAGTAAGATACATCTGTGGTACTTTATTCACTACTCCTCCTAGAATCAGTGCAACACCAAAAGGTCTTACACCTGCATATTGTGTATATTGTTGACATTGGTCAGCTAAATGTTTAGCAATCGTTTCAACATCAACTGGTTCATCATAAATCATTTTGTTACTTTGAGAAAAGAATCTTGCATTGTCTACTTGACTTCTTGCATCTGGAATATATCCTGCTGCTGCAACTCCAACATGATCATCAATTTGGAAAATCTTTTGCGCCGTTTCAGAAATCTGTAATTTTCTTGGTTTTTCTTCAACTGCGATAACTATGCCCTCTTTACATTTTACGCCAACTGCGATTGTTCCTCTCTTAACAGTCTCGATAGCATACTCTACTTGGTAGAGTCTACCATCTGGTGAAAATACTGTAATTGCTCTATCGTAACCTTGTTGTTGAGGAAGCATTTGATTCAAAGTCTTTGAAAGTTTAATTTAAGTCTAGCCAATTAGATTTGGCGTGAGATTCGAAATTCAATTTTCTGGAAATGAATGTATTAGATCAAATCACCAAAAAACTATAGAGATTACAAAAGAGTCTCACTTAACACCCCAAGGGGATTGTATAATTGGTGTTAATGCAACTTCAGGCTGCGCTGATTTGCCTCAAGAATTAAAAGACAAACTCAAAGTTTCTGGTGCTAAAGTAACTTTTTCAATTCGTGTTGGAAAGTGTGAATTTGTACTAGAGGGAAAAGGCCATCCTGATCTAATCCTTACTCATTCTGAAGATATTGTTATTAGAAAAAGCGATTTCATATGTCCTAGAACTTTGGCTGTTAAATGTGACAAAGCATCTGATCTATTACCAAGAGAGATGGTTTCATTATTACAAGATCCAAAAACAAAAGGGACCTTTACTATTGTTGTAGAGTAAGTGTGACAATTTTATAGGCATACTTTTAGTTTTGATTATGGGTCGAAAAACCAATATTTTCATTTTGATTCCTTTAGCTGCTTTTGCTACTTTGATCCTTGGATTTGGAATGTATAACACATTATGTAAAAACGCTAATATCCCTTTACCCTGTTAGAATTCATCAAATCTTTTCTAATTATTTCCTGTTTTAGTTAATTCTGGTTTAGCAAGATTCTCTTAAAGTATAACTCATTAGAAATTTCATGGTAAAACCGATCATCGAGTTACCAATTTCCAAAAAACCTACAGACATGGAACTAAAAAAACTGAAAGAATATTTCAAAGAAATGCCTGTAGAAGAGATACTTTCTGGACTAAAATTTGCTAGGAACAGATGGTCTGCAAAAGATGCTGGAACTCTAAAAGTAGGAAGAAAAAGTATTATTAAAAAAGAGGTTCATTCCGTAACTATCGAACAAGCTCAATGGAGATTAAAGAACTGGAAGATGATGATAGCAAATTATCGACGACGTGGATATAGCTATCCTACAATTTCTAGAATAAAGAAAATTCTAGTTCAGAAAAGTAAAAAGAAATCAAAATAAATATTGACTAGAAAAATTTTAGATGATAATGTTTGATCTTTTCTCAACTATTTGATGTTTAAGACTGTCGGGAATCTCTGGAATTGTTGATTTAGTCTGACCCGCAATTACATTATGTGCTTCTTCTAGAATTGCCAAGGTATCTGAATTTGTTTCAGCAGCAACACTCAAACTGTCACCCATGTTCAATGATGAGCCTGACATTACATCTCCAAGTATTTGTGATAAATCTTGCATTGAAGCACTTGCCTCTGGCATGATTCCTTTTAGTGATGGGGCTAGTCCTCTGATGATTGCCATACATGGGCTAAGTGTAACTACTACATCTCCAAGTTCTGATATCGTGCTTAATCTGAGATTGATTTGTTCCATGGATAATTTTGCCCCGCTTACCATATTGCTCATTTTTCTAACTTGGGCTAATTCTACTGCATATGCTTGAGCATAACCAGTTTGGTTATTTTTTTGTGCATTTACAATCTTCTCAAAGATCATATCGTGTTTTTTCTTTAGTTTTTCATTAATCCCATCTAATTTTAAAATCTGAAATTCTATTTTTTTTTGCGCTAAATCAATCTTATTTTTAATTGGTGTCTCAGGTTTTATTTTGTTAATTACACTTTGAGATATGTTACCTCCTACTTTATTCCATGAGTTGCTTATCATTCGTTAATTTCCCTAATCTGACTGCAAATTTTTGTTTTAAACAGATTTGTCACTACAGCTGTTGTCACTGGAGTGACAAGAGGGAATGGTTACACTATCCAAAGGTAAATGTGAATATCTGGAATCCTTTACCCTTGATCTGTATTTCCATTACGTGTGATGAACTATTTTCACTGCTTATGATGTTGTACAGATCAGGCTCTGAAACTATGAGTCTATTTCCTGATGTAATGTCATATCCTGAATACTTTGCAGGAATTGGTTCTCCGTCAAGAAATATTTCTAATTCTGCAACATTGTACGTTACTATGTTTACTTGTTTTGCATTGTATAGCAATTTGATGGTTCCAGTATCTGATACTAACTCCATACTGTCTTCATAATTTTTCCAATCTCCTGTTAGATAGAATTTGTTCAAATCTATTTTATTCGATTCTGAATATGTGACTATTTTTCCTGGTTGGAATCCCTCTTCACTTCCAAGCTGATTTCTATTTTGTGCAAACTTGTAACCAAAGTATAATTCAGGAGTTCTAAACATTGTATGTTCAAATGCATCAATATCTACAAGTGGTGCAGCTGATGCCATCTGAATTCCAAGTGATATGTTTCTTTCATCCAAAAGTTGTTGAATGATTTTTTCAGTTTCTTTATACCCTCCTTCCCCGATATGATCATACCTTATGTATCCTTCATGGTCTGCAATGTATTTTCTTGGCCAGTATCTATTATCAAATGCTTTCCATGTTTCCATATCGTTATCCAAAACAACAGGATAATCAATACTATATTTTTTAATTGCCATCTTAACATTTTCAGGATCTTTTTCAAATTCAAATTCTGGAGAATGAATTCCGATGATTAATAATCCTTGATCTGCATATTTGTCATCCCATGCGGTGATGTATGGTAATGTTCTGATACAATTAATGCAACTGTATGTCCAAATATCATAAAGTATCACTTTGTCTTTGATTTCTTCACTTAATTTTTCAGGTGTAGTATTAAGATAGTGAGCAATTCCAACTAAATCTGGAGCTGTTTTGAATCCTGATTTATCAATTTTAGTGATTGAATTTCCTTCAGAGGCCATGTTTTCAGACTCGAACTTCTCATCAAATGACGAAAAAATCATGCTCATTATGCCTAATCCAGTGGCAATTACAATTCCTGAGATTAGCGCTGTTTTTATTTCTGATTTCATTTAATCACCCTAGTAGCACCAAATCGTTAAGAAGTGGGAAATTTGCAATATATGCCAATTGATTTGTGAATACTAAAATTCCTAATAGTATAATGAATCCTCCCAAGATTACGTTATAGTATTTGAGATGTTTAGTCATTGAACGAATAAGTCTTGTTGCTCTTGAGAAAAAGACACCCATCAAAATGAATGGAATTCCTAGACCTAATGAATATGCAAGTAATAAGCTAAATGAAAGAGATGGAGTAGTAGCTGCCAATGTAAGTATTGTTCCAAGTATTGGGCCAACACATGGTGTCCAACCAACTGCAAAGGCTAAACCAAATACAAATGACATTGGATAGCTTGTTTTTGAACTTTTTGGAAAGAATTTTTTCTCTATATTTAATGAACGAATTTTTGTAGATAACAACATAAAGATTCCAAATGCAACAATGATTGTTCCACCTACAAAATTAAGACTCTCCGTAAATTCACTAACTGCCATAGAAAAAACACTATTAATCAAAACTCCCAAAATAGAAAATACAACCGAGAATCCTATGACAAAAAATATAGTATTAAGTACGATATTTACTCGATTAATGGAAAGGACAGATCCACTTTTAGAACCAAGTTCTGTTACAGTAGTACCAGAAATGTATGCAAGAAAAGCTGGAATCATTGGGAGAATGCAGGGGGCAATAAATGAACCTAGGCCAGCAAGTAATGCTACAAATATTGTAGGATCTGCCATGAAATAAAATTATAATTTTTCCTTTAAAACCTTCTTCCAAATCTCTTCCTAATCTTGATCCAATCAATTTTTAACTGTGATGTGCAAAATTTTGGTATGAATATGCGTTTAGTGATTGTAGGTGTTGGTTTAGGAATTATAGTCACACTTGCAGTAATTATTGGATCTCCTGCCATAGGTGGTTTTGACACTCTACGGTAATTATCTAAATTTTGGGTAGGCTTTTTCAAAAATTTCCAGTGCTTTTTCTATATTTGCATCTGAGAGCCAGGCAGTAACTGAAATTCTTAATCTTGCTTGATTCTTTGGGACTGTAGGATATCTGATTGGCTGTACAAATACTCCATTATTAAACAAGAATTTTCCAAAGTCCATTGCTGATTTCTCATTTCCAATAATTATTGGTATAATGTGTGTTGACGAATTTATTTTGTATCCAATTTGTGTTAGTCCTTTTGAGAGTTGTTTAGTATTTTTCTCTAGTTTTTTCTTTTGCTTTTCTCTATTAGATTCAAACCTTTTCATGGAATGATCAATCAAAAATGATGGAAGCGCAGATGTGTAGATAAATGATTTTGATTTGTTAATACATAAATCAATAACATTATTTTGTGATGCAACGTATCCTCCAAATGATCCTAATCCTTTACTTAGACTGCTAATATACAAATCAATTTTCTTTGTTACATTAAAATAATTTGGCGTTCCTTTTCCATCTTTCCCAACAACAAAATCCCCATGCGCATCATCTACAATTATAATTGCATTTGCTTTTTCTGAGACTTCTGTAATTTGTTTCAGAAATGAAAAATCCCCATCCATGCTAAATATTCCTTCAGTGATTACAAACTTGTTTTTGGCTTTATGTTTTAATTTTTTTTGTAAATCTTGCATATTGTTATGTTTGTAAATTGAAACTTGGGCATCAGATAACTTGCATGATTCTATGATACTTGCATGGTTTAACTCATCACTGAGAATTAAATCTCCTTTTTTTGCAATCGAAGAAATTACTCCAAGGTTTGCCATGTATCCAGTAGGATAAATCAAGCTGTTTTGTTTTGATTTGTGCTTTGCAAGAGCATCTTCTAATTTTTTGTATGACTCATCATTCCCGGAAACAAGTCTTGAACTTGATTGAAGCTGTTTGAATTGAATCTTTACTGTTGGAATTCCTAGGTAGTCATTTGAACATAAATTCAAAAGTTTTTTGCCATTTATTGTAATATAGGCTCCATTTGTTTTTCCATATCGTAATTTCCTGTAGAGGTTATTTCGCCTAATTCTCTCTAACTCTAAATCAATAAAGTCAAGTTTATGCTTGGAGGCCAATTTTTTCTATCATTTCCAAGTCTTTCTTAGCCTCATTTCCGGTCATTGTTAAGTAACCTGCAGTAATAATTCCATTAGCACCACTTTGAAGTAATTCTTCACCAGAATCATCTAGATTTGTCTCTCTTCCACCAGAAATTTTGATAACTGATTCTGGTAATAAAAATCTGATCACAGAAAACATTCTGAGAATTTCTGAATTAGATAGTTCCGTTTGCAATTCAAGTGGAGTTCCTGGAATTGGAACTAGCATGTTAATAGTCACTTCTTCAGGATATAGTCTAGCTAATTCTAACGCCAACTCTAGTCTTTGTTCTCTTGTTTCACCTAGTCCAATAATTCCACCAGTGCATAACTCTAATCCCGCATTCCTTGCAATTTCTAATGTCTTTAATCTGTCTTCATATGTATGAGTTGTACAAATTTCTGAAAATTTTGACTTTGCAGTTTCTAAATTATGATTATATCTTTTTACTTTGAGTTTTTTCAGCTTTCTTGCCTGTTCTTTAGTGAGAAAACCTAAACTACATTCAATAGTTATTTCAACTTTATCATTTATCTCACTAATAATTTTACATACTTTTTCAAAATCCCTTGATGATGGCTCTCTCCATGCAGCAACAAGGCAATATGATTCAGCTCCTTCATCTTTTGCTTTTTGAGCTTTTGTAACTATCTCTTCAGGAGTTGGTAATTCGTATGTTTCAATTCCTGTATCAAAAAACGCAGATTGTCCACAAAATGTACAGTCTTCACTGCATGCATTTTTTTTAATATTGTTTAACTGCTCCACATCAACCTTACTTCCATTGAAATCTCTAGTGATCTCATTTGCACACTTTGCTAATTCTTTTAGATTCACATCTGGAATGTCAAATAATTTTTCAGCATCTTCGAATGAAATCCCAATTCCAGAAAATACTTTTTCTTGACACTCTTTGATAAAATCTAGAGTGCTCATACTGTTCTCAAACAATATTTCATTAATAATATTAGTGGAAATGTTAACCTTGAAGATTATGGGGGTTAACAGTCAGATTACCTTTAATCTTACAGCCTTTATCGTTCTAATCACTCCATTTAGAAGCAGATTTAGCTCTTTTTCTGAAATTGCTAGGGGTGGCACAAGCATGACTATGTTTCCTAGAGTTCTAAGATAGATCCCTTGTTTTTTACCCTCTTCAAAAAATATTTTGTTTATTGATTTTTTGGGATGAATTGGAGTCTTTTTCTTTCTATTAGTCACTATTTCAATTCCCATCAGCATTCCTTTGTGTCTAATATCACCCACAATATCAATTTCTGAAATTTCTTGATAAAATTTTTCAAACACTTTTGATGTTTTTTGAATCTTTTTGATCAAACTTTTTGTTTTATACATTTTGAGATTTTCATTTGCAACAGCTGCTGCAATTGGATTACCAGTATAGGTATGCCCATGAAATAGATGCTTCCAATCATTAAATTCCCCTAAATACGAATCATAAATTTTCTTGTTTGTCATGGTTGCAGCCATTGTTAGATATCCGCCCGTTAACATTTTTCCATATGCCACAATATCTGGAGTACTTTTTTGTTCTTCATATTGTATCATGGATCCTAGTCTTCCTAAACCCGTTGCAATCTCATCTAAAACAAATAAGACATCATATTTTTTGCATAATTGACTAATCTTTCTCTGAAATCCTTTTGGATAAATTATAACTCCACCAGCTACTTGTGCACCACTTTCCATGATAAAAGCTGCAATGTTATTATTTTTAGAAAATTTCTTTTCTATTTTTTCTATACAATAGTTTTGATAATCTGAAAAAGTAAATCCTTTTGGTATTCTGTATTTGTTTGGAACTGGAAATTGTATTGTTGAAAATAATTGTTCCTTAAATTTACCAAAAAATTCTGGTACATATCCAACAGACATTGCTCCAAATGTATCCCCATGGTATCCATTTTCTATTGTTGCAATTTTTGTTTTCTTTTTCTCTCCTATGTTTTTCCAGTATTGTAGTGCTAGTTTGATAGCAATCTCCATTGCTGTAGAACCATTATCAGAAAAAAAGACCTTATGCATTCCTGGGGATATATTTACTAGATTTTCTGCAAGCCTTTCAGCAGGCTCGTTTGTAAGATTAAACATGGACGAATGCTGCAATTTTTTGCTCTGGTTTGTGATGGCTCTAACTAATTCTGGATTAGAATGCCCCCATACATTACACCACATTGATGCCACCCCATCAAGCATTTTGTTGCCTTTAGAGTCAATAAGCCACATTCCTTTTCCTTTGATGATTTTATCAAAAGAATTCCATTCTTTCATCTGTGTGTTTGGGTGCCAAACAGAGCTTTTCAACTGATTTTGTTAGATCTCAGATCTTAATAATTAACCGATGAGTTAATCAACCAAAAATTCTGAATCTAATTTGTTGAAATCACTCTTTATTGCTGGAACTGATACTGATGTTGGAAAAACCTACATCGCTGCTGGATTAGCAGTTGCTTTCCGAAAGATGGGAATTGATGTTGGAGTAATGAAGCCTTTCGCAGCTGGAAGAGCTGAAAAAAAGGGTTACAAATCTGAAGATATTGTAATTTTGTCCCGTGCCGCAAAGGCATGTGATCCTGAAAAATTAGTAAATCCACAATTCTTCAAAATTCCTGCATCTCCATATACTGCATGGAAAACTTTGAAGACAAAACCAAAAATATCTACAATATTATCTAGTTTTAAGAAACTTACAAAACTTCATGACATGATTCTTGTTGAGGGAATGGGTGGAATTATGACTCCAATTTTGAAAAATTATTACATTACAAATCTGATCAAAGAGATGAAAATTCCTGCAGTCATTGTAACAAGAAGTAAGATTGGAACAGTTAATCATACTATAATGACTTGTAAAATGTGTGAAAAATACAAAATTCCAGTTAAAGGAATAATAATTAATAATTTTGATGATGGTTATCCTATTCCAGAATTAAAGCGGGACTTGCAAAACCTTACTGGAATCAAAGTTTTAGGCTCAATTCCATTCATTAAAAACATGAGTGATGCTTCTTTGTATCGTATTTTCAAAAAGAATATTGATTTGAAAACTCTGTTGAAATAATTTATTTTTGCTATTTTACTTTTAGAATTTAAGGTATTTCAGTGTCTGAGCAATGGTTGATGTAATACTCGTGAAATTTCATATGTTGATCCATAGTTAGATCTTGATGTTGATCTGAAGCGCTAAAGTCTAACATTTCGTCACAATTCAACCCATCCCAAGGTGCTTCATCTTGATTAGAATAATCTCCGGCAATGATTGCCATTATAGCTCCAAGACTTACAGCTACAACAATTAATCCGATGGGTCTCACAATAATACTTGAATGATACCTTCTTTATATCCGTAAAATTTTGAATTTGTTTTGTCCTTGTACGTTTACAAATTGTGCAATATCAAAGATAATCTTTGAAAATGTTTGATTATCTTTCTGTATGATGTATGTTCTGTTTTCAAAATCAAGTTTTTGCGATAAAACCAGCAAGACATTCTGTTTTTCTGGCTGTATTTTGTATAATTCCGTTAATTTTTTCTCAATTTCCTCTTTGTTACTTGTTTTTGGAATGCATATGATCAAAGTTTGTTTCGGATCTTTCTCTAATGTTTTTAAATCTGGAATAACAATGTCTACCTCTATTCCCTCATACTCTATCTTCCTTTGACTATTCAACAACGCATTAGTAAGAAGAAAATGTAGCAATCCTGTTGCTAAAACCCCTATACTTTCATCTTTATCACCTAGTGTAATGATTTTGTCATAACAATTTGTAATCACATCATCAATAATTTCTGAGAATTTGTCGTCTGAGATTAATTTTTGAATTTTCTCGTCTGACTTTGCTAAGTAATCAAATAGATAATCCTTGACTTGGTTAGGTTCGTCTTGCATTATTCTACTATGTTAGAAAATTCTCCTTGTATATTCTATGTGCAGAATAGTTTACGTTGTTTATTTTTTCAATATGTTTAAGTTCATAATTATTATGCGTAAATTATGAAGATTAGTCAGATACTAATGGAGACAACTATCCCACAAATTACTAATCATTTAATTAAATTTAGAGATGACACAAAAGAAGTAATTGGAAAGTCTGCTCTTGGTGTATTAGCATGTGAGAGTGATGATCCATCTGTTCATTTGAGTAGAGAAAGATTGTTTGTAAGTCATTATCAAATATTGGAATCACATGGAATAAAGGACGAAAAAATATACCCATATCTTACGGGAAATGATTTTTTTTGGGATTATAATTCAGAGTTGTCACGTATTATCAAAACACTCAATGATTCATATAATTTCACATTCAAGGAAATCGGAGAATTCTTGGACGTTACATTCGATTTATGAAAACAAAATTTCTTTAAGATATATTATTCATTAAAGACGTAACGTCTTTCGCCTCTAGACTCTGTCTCAGTTTTCACATCTATCAAGACAAATTCTTTCTTTGTATGAACCATTGATTCATCAATGGATAGTTTATTTTCATGTAAATTTTCATATTCATCCCATGTCAATCTTTTTCTTTCACCGATCTCTACTTCCAAGTTCATGTCCTTTACAACTTGTTTGTATTCTGGTTGAATAACTCCACTGAATACCATTGCACTAGCACCACTACCATAAGATCCAAATCCAACTCTTTTTCCTTCCAAATCAATTCCTTTTTGATATTCAAATTCTAAACTACTTCTGAATCCCAAGTATAGTGATGCAGTATACAAATTCCCAATCATAGTAGATGCAATAAGTGAACTAGCAAGTTTTGATTCGTATACTTCTTGGAATTCCTGAGTTTTTGAAAATAGTTTGGTAAATTCATGGTCTTTTGCCATAAATTCGGCATCTCCTAATACGGATTCAATTGTCCCACGTGGGTCTTTTGGTACTGGCTCATCCATTCCTATTTCCTGTAAAATTCTCTTCCATCGAGGAAGTTGACGCCATTCATGTCTGACCATATATGCCAAGGCCTTTTTTCCCATGTTACTGTATGGCAAATGCATGTTGATGTAATCCATATGATCTAAGATTGTTTCACCAGGTTCTATCTTGATTAGTCCTGTTGAAACTACTTTTTTCTTGTAAGCATCAAGTGCTTTTCTCACCTGAATCAAGTAAAGCAAATTAGAATATTGACCATGTACAATTGGTGTCTCTTTTCCAAAAGGTCTGTAAAAGTCATATTCATCTATAATCGATGTAGCTGTTACTTTAGGATCAAATTCCAGTAATCTTGGTTTGTCATTGAGAAGCATTACTACTGCTCCTGCTCCTTGGGTCATCTCCCCACTAGAACCCATATCGTATTTTGCAATATCTGATACCACTACAAGTGCAGCCTTGTCGTCTGCTTCTCCAGCTCTAATCCAGTTTGTATTGTCATAAAGAGCATAGGAACCACTGACACAAGCAAATTTTGTCTCAATACCTCCACAGTGTTCAAATGCACCTTGACCATAAACCTGTTCTAACATTCCAATAACATAAGAGTTCATTGCCTTTGATTCATCAAATGCTGATTCAGTTGAAACATATAATCTTCCAATATCTTCTGGGGATAGTTTGTTTCTTTGCATAATTTTCAAACATGCATTTGCTGCAAGACATGCTGGGTCTTGATTGGCATCAACAATTGCCATTTGAGAAACTCCGAGACCTTTTTGTAATTTTACTGGGTCTAAACCTCTAGCTTTTGCAAAATCAATTGCATCAATATACAATCTAGGAATGTATATTGCAATGTCATCTATTCCTGCGGTCATACGCCTCGGTTCGATGGTTCATTAATAAGGATATCCCGTAAATTCTAACTAACTAGGAAGGAAATTTTACTACTTTTTTGTTCTTTATTCATTAATTGATCGCTAAAAATTTTATTTTCTAAGTTCTGTTTCAAAAATATTCTCAAATACTGTAAATGGTTGTGCTCCAAAAATTGGTGTAGTGTTTCCATCTGGTCCAATAACAAAAAATGCTGGTGTGCCTGTTATTTCAAGCGTTCTTGCATCTCTATTACTTTCAAGAATTACTTGTGAATGAGGCTTATTTGCCATGCATTCAGACCATTCATCCATATTCAAGCCAATTTCTTGTGCAAACTTTGCAAG
>CATMRH010000023.1 GCA_950073955.1 uncultured archaeon
AATGCACTCAAAAGAAATCATTGAGGGTAAAGATCTACCTTTAAGATATGCTGGTATCAGTCCATGTTTTAGAAAAGAGGCAGGTGCACATGGGAGAGATCAAAAAGGTATTTTCAGGGTACATCAATTTGACAAGGTTGAGCAGTTTGTATTTTCAAGACCAGAAGATTCTTGGAATGAGCATGAAAAAATGTTAGCGGTTGCCGAAGAATTTTATCAGAAATTGGAAATTCCTCACAAAGTAATGTTACTATCAACTGGAGACATGGGAAAAGTTTCAGCAAAGACTTATGATATTGAAGCATGGATGGCAGGACAAAATGCCTATAGAGAAATTGTTTCTTGCTCAAATTGTTTGGACTATCAAGCAAGAAGATTGAAGATCAGATTTAGAGATAAAACAAATGAAGATACACAATATGTACACACGCTTAACAGTACACTTGTTGCCACAACCAGAGTTTTGGTTTCAATAATGGAAAACAATCAAACAAAGGATGGGCATTTTACAATTCCCAAGGTTTTACAGAGTTACATGGGAAATCAGAAAGAGATCTAGTAACATACCCTTATATTTTGGATTTAAAGGTCGATAATAATTGGCACGTAGAAAAGGTCGAACAAAAGACAAGTGGAGAGAAAAACGCTGGATTACGATACATGCACCAGAATCATTTAATGTTGTCCCAATTGCGTATGTTCCAATTACAGATGATGAAAATGCAATAGGTAGGGTTTTAGAAGTAACACTTTATGATATTCTAAAAGGGGATCCTTCACAACACCAATACAAAATGTATTTTCAGATTGACAAGATTAATGGTGATAAAGCATCAACAATTTTCAAGAGATTTGAATATTCAAAAGAATTTTTGCGTAGTTTAGTTAGACGTGGATCATCAAAAATTAATTTTATTATTGATATCAAAACAAAAGACGGATACATCTTTAGAGTCAAAGTAATTGCTCTAACCCATAGACAGCTAAATACATCTAGAAAACATGCTCTTAGGTTAATTATAAAAGACGTAATTAACAACACAGTTCCACAAATGACAGTTGAGCAATTTGTCCAAGCTACTTGTTATAGTAAGATAAATTCAGATATTATGGCAGCAATCAAGAAAATTATTAGAGTTAGACATGTAGGTCTTGAGAAAGTAAAACTCATTAGAACTGCAGACAAAGAAACAATATTACTTAAAGCATAACCAACTAGAATTATTCTTTTACAATTATGATTGATAAGATTCGAGTAACAATTGATGTAATTATTCATGCAACTGAAGATATTTCAAAAATATACCAATCTTTTAAAGAATTGTTAAACCTAAAAGAAGAAAATTTTACAACTCATGAGACCACAGGACATTATGATAATCCAATAATTTTGCTAAATGCAAAAATAGTAAAAAAAGAGGCTCAAAATTTTATGAAAAAACTTTTGGGGTTGTTATCTATTGAGCAAATCAATGAATTAATTGAAGAAATTGAAGAAAGAACAGTGAATTCTAGATTTCATATGAGATTAGGCAAACAAGAACTAGTCAAAGGAAATCTTGCATTTCTAGAAAAAGACACAATAAAAATAAAAATTTACACTCCCATTTACAACAAAAAAAATACTGTCAAAATATTCACAGAAATTTTTGAAATTGCCAAGTAGATTAAATAAGAATAACAAAATTATTTAATTTGGGAATGAGGAAATAACAGCCGCTCCAGTCTGAGCGAAAGCCTTGAAGACGCCGCGACGAACCGACCCCATTTTTGAATCGATCATGGGAATTTATTATAAGAATTTCTTACATCTAGTCAGGTATTATTTTAAATACGGATAGACAAATTTCATTATCGTGGCAGATTATGATGTTATAGTTGCTGGTGGAGGTCTTGCAGGTACAATTACGGCACAGTCTATTTCTCATTATTCTAATCAAAACCTAAAGATTTTGGTTGTTGATAGAAATTCAGAATTTTTGCCAGGAAGAAAATCATTGGCTGGTTGGGTATGTGGAGATGCATGTTCCAAAGAGGCTGTAGATTTCATGTCAAACAAAATTAAAGTTGAATGGACCAGACCAGAAATTGAACATGATGTAAAAGGTGTGATGGCATTTTCTCCAGACAGAGAAACGTCAATTCCATTTGATGGAGAGGGTTACATGTTAAACCGCCAAAAGCTTCCTGAAATTCAAAATGAAAGGTGTAAGAAAATGGGAATTGAGTTTGAGTATGAGATTAACCTCACTGGCCTAATTTACGATGGTCAACAAGTAATAGGCATTCAAGGATTAGATAACAAAACAAAACAGCCTTTCAAGAAAACATCGAAAATTGTAGTTGATGCAACTGGAGTTACATCTACACTTAGAAATGGACTTCAAAACTCAACAAAAATAGAGAAAAGAATCAACAGACGAGATTTGGAATCTACAGGTAGATACATTATGTATTTTGATCAAGGACAAAAAGATCTTACAGAATTTGATCCTGATTATTGTATAATTCATTTAGATCAAGATATTGCACCTGGTGGATATGGATGGGTGTTTCCTAAAGGAGATAACAAAGTTAACATTGGTTTAGGAGTTGAAAAATCATTTTTAGATAAAAGAAACAAAAGATTGGGTAAAAAAGACAATGTAGCATCATTAATGAAAGAATATCTTGAAAGAAACAAAGCAATCAAAAATTCAAGATTATCAGAAGATCCCGAGGACATTAACAATAATTCTGGAGTTTTCCAAGTTTCAGTTAGAAGACAAAATGATTGTATGGTGTCTGGAGGATTCATGTTAGTTGGAGATTCTGCATGGATGCCAAAAGCAATTGATGCAGGAGGAATAGGACCTGCATTAATTGCAGGAGCAATTATTGGAAATAACGTAGTCCAAGCAATAGAAGGAAATGATGTTTCAGAAGCAAGTCTTTGGCAATACAATATTGACTTTATAAAAGAATATGGATACAAAACTGCAGGCCTTGAACTTTTTAGAGCATTAATACAGCAAATGACTAATGATCAAATCAGTTATGGAATGAAACACTTTTTGGGAAATCTTGATGTTGAATCAATTAGCAAAGGTGAACATCCAGACTTTTCGGGATTAGGAAAGTTTGGAATGATCATTAGAGGTGTGATGAATAAGACAGTTGCAAAATCATTAAAATACACATCAGAACAAAACCAATGGTTAGTGGAACATTACTATAATTATCCAAAAGATCCTTCAGGTTTTGACAAATGGAATAAAACATTACATCAAAGATTTGGTGAAGCATTAACAAAAGTAGAAGCATTTGGAAATTAGATCTAATATTAAATATTGTTTAAATCAATGAAAACGTACTTTGGAAATACAATATCTAGATTGGAATAATTCAAATCAAATTCTGAATAAGGCATATGAAGCAGGTCTTTTTGTGCTCATTATAGGACCAAAAGGCACTGGAAAGACATCTTTGGTTAGAGATTTTGCAAAAAATAAGAATGTAAATCTAGAATCCATTAATTTTAGTCTCAGAACTAGAGAAAGTCACCTTGTTGGCACAAAAACACTGACAGATGGAACTGTGAGTTTTGATGAAGGGATTTTGGTAAAATCAATGAAAGAGGGAAACATGCTTTACCTAGATGAAATTAATTCAGCTGAAGCAGATGTTTTACTTAGACTTGATGAAGCATTAGATGATAGAAGGCAAATTGTATTGAAGGAATCAGCAGGAGAAATAATCAAAGCAAAAGAAAATTGGTTTGTAGTTGCAACTATAAATCCATTATCACATAGTGGAACAAAGGAACTCCCACCACAGATACTAAGTAGATTTCCAGTACGAATTAGATTAGAATATCCACCAGAGAATATAGAATTAGAAATTATAAAGAAATATGTTTCCGGAGAACATGAATTAGAAATTATTCAAGCAATTAAACTAGCAAATATATTAAGACAAGCTGCTGCTGTTGAAGAATTATTTTATTCTCCTAGCTTAAGAGAAACTATTGCATTTGGAAAATTATTGGATAAAGGAATGTCTTCAAAGGAAATAGCAAATTTTGTTTTTGGAAATGTATACACACAATGGGGAAACATAGAATACCAAAAAGTAAGTGACATCATTACTTCAATGTTTGGTAATTAAATGCAAGCAATTCAACTTCAAAATGAATCTATTGTAGAGATTGCTACCTTTCTTGTAAGAAGATGGTCTGAAGAAGATAGAATGATTGTAGAAATCTCAGACAAGATGGAAACAAGAACAAGACTTAATGAAAAAAAAGTAATCATGATACCGCTTGAAAAAAGAATTGGGAATGATTTTCAAAAATATCGTCAATTCAGAACATCGCTATGGTACGAAGCTATGAGAGTAAAATTTTGTAAAAAAATTCTCAGCAATGATCATGCATTTGGATTTATTCTCAATACAATGGAAACACAAAAAGTTGAACAATTAGGTAGGAAAATTTGGAAGGGAATGGATGATGAAATTATCTTCAATTATGCCTATATGCTTGTAGCAAGACCCCAACTAAACACAGTTTATGGAAGAGCAAGGATTGTAGAGGCATTTTATCAATATTTCATGTTTGGGGCAATTAAAGGGGAAATTCAATCTAGTCATTTTGAAAAAATAAAAAAAGCAACTGAATTTGCAAAAAAAATTGTTAAAAAAGCGATTGATGAAAAATATGATTCGGATTTACTTGAAAAAAATGTAAATGAGATAGTTAAGATTTTAGATATTGATTCACTTCTTACAATACCAGTATCTATACCTTATATGAAAGCGGGAATGGCATTGTCTGAAGAAGAACTACTAAAAATTCTAAAAATAATTTCGAAAAACAAAGAAGGGGATTTGGGTTCAGCTGATTCTGCATCTGTATTAAGAGGAGACAATGTCTATGATGAGTATAAGGTATTACTTGATGAAAATAAAAAAATGGAAAATAAAGGATTAAGCCCAGATGCAATAGGAATTCAAATTCCCCCTACAAAGAATGTTAATGAAACCACAATTTATGATATGAATTTGATTAATAGATTAAAAATAAAATTTAAAGAATGGAAATATGGATGGAAAGAACAACATCATAGATTTGGAGATGAGTTTGATGAAGAAAGTTACATTGAAGGTCATGAACCATTTTTTATAGATGTAAAAAAATCAATTAAAACCAAAATTGTAATTTTGTTGGATCATTCATCAAGTATTGCATCAGATGCTCTAGAATACAAAAAAGCAACTCTGGCACTTTGTGAAGTTTTAGCTTTTCTTAAGGTAAAATTTGCAGTATATGCATTTAGTACTCAAAACAGATCAGTAGTTTGTTGGTCCATAAAACAAGAAAATGTTAAATGGAACAATATTACTGCAAAACGATTAGCACAGATCGTTGCCAATGGATCGACCCCACTAGCAGAAGTATATGATAAAATGTTTCCAATGCTACAATCAAGAAGACCAGATATTTTTTTGACATTAACAGATGGTGAGCCTTCAGATCCTGACGCTGTAAGAAATATGACAAAATCTCTTAAGGGATTAGGCATCAATATGGTGGCTTTGGGCTTGGGCCCAAATACAGTAAGGGCTACTACTATAGCAAATAATCTCAGACATTTAGGATATGAAAAAACTATGGCGGTTAGTAGACTGAATGATATTCCAAATAAAGTGATTAGTATTTTAGAAGGATAATCCATTGAAAAAGATTTCAGATATTTTATATGAGCAAATAATTGATTGCATTTAGAGAAAAAGTATGTCTGAAAATGAAGTTGACAAAATCCTTCTTGAGCGTTTTGAACAAGAGATATGGAATAAGGTTCCTCATCTAGAAGAAACGAAGGTTATCAACACAACACCACTTACTGATCTTACTGAAGATTTGAAAGAATGTGCTAAAAGTGTGTACAAAACAGATTTTACAGATATGGATCTAAAAGTTTTTGGTAAATTTGATTCCACTTTACTAACTGGTTCAATTAAAGTCAGAGCTGCAGTTCACATTATCCATGACGCTATTGTTACAGGTAATCTGAAGAGTGGACAAACAGTAATCGAAGCAACCTCAGGCAACTTTGGAATAGCTCTTGGATTATTATCAAAACTTGGATTGGTTGTTGTTACACTTGTATCAAAAAAGTTGCAAGAAGGAGTCTTCAAGGAATTAAGAAATGAGAATATACGAATTATGGATCTTGATATGGATATCTGTCCTGCTCCAGGAATGAAAGATGGTGCAGTAGATCTTTTGGCTGCAAAAGCAACTTCAGTTAATATTCGCTCACAATTATCGGAACTTGGGTTTGATCCCGCAATTTTTGATAAAGAAAATTCTGAAATAGAATCACTTTTAGTTAAACAAGATATCATAAATTTGGCTAAATTTCTTGCTAAGATATACGGATTATTCTGCCCAGAACAATACGATAATGAATTGAACATTGACGTTCATAGGACTGTTACTGCAGTTGAGATGGACCAACAATTACATGAAAATGGTAATTCGCTAGAAGATTTTGAAATTGTTTGTACCTTTGGTACAGGTGGCACCTCTGGCGGCTTGAGTAGATATGTGTCTGAAAAATATGGAAAAAAATCACTGCATGTAGTTTTCCCACCTGCTGGTCAAGATGTTGCAGGGATTAGAACAAAAGATAAGGCATTCGGCTTGAAACTATACGAACCTGAGAAATATGCTGGAGAACATGAAGTAGATTTTGAACAGGCAAAACATCTTCTAAAGTTTTTTGTAGACAAAGGTCATGACATAGGCGAAAGTACTGCTCTTGCGCTTTATCAGGTGCTAGTTATGGCAGATTCTAGTGGTGGTGGAAAGTTTGTCGTAATTGTTGCTGATGGAATAGAAAAATACCGAAAGAATCTGGAAGCAATGTCAAAGAATCAACGTGTTCAAGTTTCATTAGATGAAGCTGTAGCAAGTGTAAATGACTATGATAAAATAATTTGGATTCATACTCAGTATACTCCACGCAAAGAAGGAATAGAGTTAATTGCAAAATCTCTTGGTGTTGATAAAAGTAAAATCTCTGTTCCAAAAGCAAGCACAGCAAATCAACTATTATCAACACAGCAAATCCCAGAAGAGTTAAAGAAAGAGCTACAAGGATCTAAAGGCAAATCATTGTTGATTTGCATGGCTGGAAATACTTCGTTGATGGCTGCTAAAGTACTTGCAGACAAAGGAATTGTAACTGAAAGTTTGAATGGCGGTATAACAAAATTGCCTGAAGGGAGAAGCACAGATCCTTCTAAATTTATCAAAGTAGCTACTGAATAATAATTTTGAAATGTCTTTCAGTATCTCAACCATTTGCAGATTTAATAATTTCTGGTAAAAAAATTATTGAATTAAGAAAGTGGAATACAAATTTCCGTGGGGAATTTTTGATCCATGCTCCAATCAAAATAAGAATAGAAGATTGTAAGAGATTAAAAATAAATAAAAAATTAGTTACAGGTGCAATAATTGGTAAAGCAGAACTTTATGAAGTAAAAAAATATAACTCAGTTAAGGAAATAAAAGCAGATCAAAAATTTCATTTAGCTTCAAAAAGTTTTCATGACAGAACTTATGGATTTATGTTAAAAAATGTAAAATCATTTAGAATTCCAATTTCATGTAAAGGTAAATTAGGATTCTTTGAGATAGATTTTCCTAAAATAGAAATCAAAGACAGGGAGTTAGTGACAGATATCATTGATGAAGAATATCGTTATCAATGGATAGGACATCATTAGATTAACTCAAATTTTCAAAAAAAGTTTTACTAGTATATATACAGGGCTGTTAAAAGTCCGATATTATGCCTCAAACAAAGCCAATTGTTAGTGTTGAAAATGTAGTTGCATCTGCATCAGTTGACCAAAAACTTGATCTAATTGAAATTACAAAAAAATTTCCAGATACTGAATACCACCCTGAACAATTTCCGGGGCTTGTTTTTAGATTAAAGAGTCCTAGAACTGCAACTTTAATTTTTAGAACAGGAAAGATGGTGTGTACTGGAGCTAAATCTGAAGAAATGGCAATTAAGGCTGTAAACACAGTTGTTCAAAAACTAAGAAAGGGAAAAGTAAAAGTAAAAAAAGATGCGGTAATTACAGTACAAAACATGGTAGCCGCAATTAATCTTGGTGGAAAAATCCATCTGGAACAAGCAGCAAGAACACTACCAAGAAGTATGTATGAACCAGAACAATTTCCGGGACTTATTCATAGAATGCTTGATCCAAAAACTGTGATATTATTATTTGCATCAGGGAAATTGGTATGTACAGGTGCTAAAAAAGAGTCAGATGTTTACAGGTCTGTTCATAATTTACATGCATTATTGGAAGAAAAAGATCTAATGATTTATGAGTAATAATTTTTCTAAATTTTAATATTTCAAAAAAGTAGAAATTGGCTGAAGATATATTTGAAAAAGAAAAGATTAACTTAACTCCGGAAATAGGATTTGATTTAGTTGGAATAGATTATTTTGCAGACTCTGAAAATCAATTGTACCTAGTTGAGCATTTCGAGATATATCAAGATGCTTTGAATGCCAAAAAAGAGAGGAAGAACCCAGATGAATATTTTATTTTGTATAAAGGGGCAGGAGGAGAATTTTGCTGTAGATAAATCAGAAAAATAGTTTAACTTTACTAAATTTTACAAACTCTCTTATCATCAAGTTAAAAATTTTAGAATTATGGTAAATGAAACGAATGAATTGATTGATACTATATACGAAAAAGAAAATCTAATTCATTCTGAACATAATTCTAAACAAATTATTCGTAAAAGCCCAAAGGCAAAATATCAGATTTTTGACGAATCAGAATTTACTCGTGGAAGAGAGGTCTTAGGTAATCTAATTGTTCATGGAATGATAGCCTCAGGTGGAACTGATTTAGATTGGCTCATTGAGCACAAGGGAAGTT
This sequence comes from uncultured archaeon, assembly GCA_950073955.1. GTDB lineage: Archaea > Thermoproteota > Nitrososphaeria > Nitrososphaerales > Nitrosopumilaceae > Nitrosopumilus. The sequence continues at coordinate 8,965 of CATMRH010000023.1, forward strand.
TTGTAATCTTGGAATTCAAGGGATTTCATAATGATAAGATCAACATTCCAAAAGGTCAAATGATAGCATATGAAAAATTACATGAAAAGTTAAACCAATCAACAAAATGTTTTCTTTACGTTGTAGGATGTGATGACATTGATTTTTCAAATCCAGATTCAACAATATGGATTTTTGAGATGACTCAATGGAAATCCGGAACAATTCCAAAAATCACCAATGATGTTTATGGTGAAGATTCAGGTAGACAAAACAAATTCATAGTTTATCGTGAATACATGGAAGAAATTAGTGTAGAGAAACTTAGAGATGTGATTGATTTTCATTGGAAAGAATTTGAAAGGATTATACAGTAAATGAAAATGAGATAGATCTTGTTTCTACACCATTATCTATGTTGATTGTATAAGTACCAGAACTTTCCCATCCTGGACCTCCAGCAATAGCTAATGTTGAATATCTTCCATCACTTTTTAAAGAAACTTGTTCTGCCCATACAAGTTCATTATTTTTATTTTCAATTGAAAGATTCACAGATCCGGAGGCATCAGATATGCCACTAATTGAAATTATGTCCTTTTTATCATACAATGACAAATCAGTTTGAATTGATAACGTATCTGGAATTGAATTAGTTGGTGTTACATCAGAAATACCATTAAATGAAATAGCAACTGCAATAATTATTACCAAAGCAACACCACCAATACCTAACATCAATTTTGAATTTTTTGAATTATAAGATGTTATTCGTGACGGAGGCTGAAATGTTTGAATTTTTTGAACAGATGGAGTTTCGGGTATATCAGCATCTGGAACTATTGGAGTTTCTTCTACAGATATTTTGGTTTGAATAACCTCTTTTCTTCTTCCTAGATGTTTTTCTGCTAATTTTTTAACATAATTTCTTTCATAATTGCTAATGACTTCATTATTTTCACAAGCTCTACAAATTTGCTTTAAAATTCTGTCATCTCCAAAGTCCTTGTCTAAAAGAGCATTTACATCATCAAGCAATGAATCAGTCATGTGTATTTTCTCTCCTTTGATTATTTATGAATACCTTGTTTAAGATTACTAATGATTTCTTTGTGAGAAAAAACAGGTTTAATTCAATTTTTTAAATAAATCCACAAAATCTATTTTGAATAGATTTTTTTGGCTTGTATAATTACTGTCCTGATGTAATCCTTTGCAGTAGAATCAGATACTCCCATTTGTTTGGCTCTTTGATAGAGATCATTTTCTTTAGGATTAATCAAATAGCACTTTAAAAGATAGTTTAGTCTATGAGATCTTTTTTCATCACTTTTCATAATTTTCATTTTTTTCTATACTAAAAAGGTCAGAGGATAATACAATAACCAATTAATTGTATAATAAAATTTGAATAAAACCACATAATCATTTGATTTAGATAATTCTACTGAGAGAATAACTCTGTTCTCTCAGTGTGATGTCCCTTTGGGAGACGTATTTTTGAAGGGATATTATCAATTACGATCTAAGTATAAAAGCAAAGGATTTTGAAGAATTATTCTTGTCCTTCAATCCCCATTAATGTCAGAGTTGATCTGATTTTTGGAATTTTTCTTATCTTCCAAGTAATAGTCTCACGTAGTGCTTCTACTTGGTCGGATTTTACTTTAGCCAAGATATCATATGCACCAAATGTGCCATGTACTTCAACAACTCCTTCAATTGATTTTAGTTCTGATATTACTGCTTCTTCAGAACCTAGCTCACAGTTTATGAGAACATAAGCTGTTGCCAATTACGATTCAATTCCTATTTTCATACATTAAATGCCATCTTGAAATATATAAGAATAGTCTAGTTTGCTTAAAAATTCAATATCAATTTTTGTTAAATCATAAACAAATGTAAAGTAATATGCAGTAATTTAACAAATTTCTAGGGCAATGTATATGCATTATTCATAATTTTCTCAAGTTCTTCAATATTTTTTGAAAAAGTAATTTTTGAACGTAGTTTAGAACCTCCTTGCATACCTTTTGTAAATCTTATTGCTTGACTCTTAATATTAGCAAATTTGATTTTGTATTGATTTGTAAGATGTAAATAATCAAAAAATGAATCCAACCGATCTTTGAAAGAGTATTCATTGTAAGAGTTAGTTTTGAGGTAATCGTTTATTTGTTCAAACAAGAATGGATTTCCCATTGCACCACGACCAATCATTACATAATCACAATCAGTCTCATCAATCATAGTTTTAGCATCTTCAGGGGTTACAATATCTCCATTTCCAACAATTGGAATGTTTGATATTTCTTTAAGTTCTTTAATCATCTTCCAATCTGAATTTCCAGAATAACCTTGACTAACAGTTCGGGGATGAAGAGTAATCATCTGGATTCCTTCATCTTCTGCAATTTCAGCAATTTCTCTAAATAGAAATTTACTAGCATTTGTCACTCCAGAACGAATTTTTAGTGTTACAGGTTTTTTTACAGCATTGACAAGTGTGTTGAAAATCTGTTGAGTTAGATTTATTTCTTGTAGAAGCGCACCACCTGCCATTTGTTGAGTAATATGAGGTGCAGGACATCCCATGTTATAATCAATAATATCAAAATAAGGTTCTACAATCTTCGCAGCTTTTTCTAATGCAAGAAGATCAGAACCAAATAACTGAACTGAAATAGGACGTTCTTGCTCTGAATATTCAATAAATTCTTTTATTGTTTTAGTATTTTCTTTAAGTTGTTTTTCTTTTGCAATAATACTATGAATGTTAGTAAATTCAGTAACAACAAGCCCAGCTCCCTTTTGTTTACATTGTAATCGAAGTGCAGGATCACTTACTCCTGCCATAGGAGCTAAGAATGCCCTACTAGAGAATTTTGGAAGCATGAGATAATTTTACAGATTGAGTATATTTACTATATCAAAAATTTATTTAAAAAATTTTGTGCTAATTATCTGGACAACCGTCTGTGTCTCTGTCACCATCATAATCTTCAGGTTCTAGAGGACACAAATCTTTGTCATTAATAATGCCATCTAGGTCATCATCATGAGCAAATCTCTGTTGTTCTGAAGCAATATCTGGGCAACCGTCATGATCATTGTATTTGTTCCATGTTTCAGGACTTGTTGGACACAAATCCAAGTAATCAGGATAACCGTCACCATCAGAATCAAGTTTTACAGTTGCTGTAGATTCTGCTGGCAATACATCTGGACAGCCATCCCAATCTAAGTATCCATTAAAGTTCTCTTGTTCATCAATACATGAATCCCATCTATCATCAACTCCATCACCGTCAGCATCTGGGAAAGTATATGTCGAATCTACTGTATCAACTGAATCAGGACAGCCATCATCGTCTTGGAATCTATTGTAAGTTTCAGGTTCTAGTGGACATGCATCCAAAGTATCAGAAATACCATCGTGGTCACTATCTCTTAAAGTATAAGCATTATCAGGACATCCGTCTTTATCATCAATACCATTGAATGTCTCTGGTTGGTTTGGACATAGATCTAGGTAGTCAACAATTCCATCACCGTCAGTATCAGCAGTTAATTTATTGTCTGCTATAAAATCAGGACAGCCATCTTCGTCTTGGAATTTATTGTAAGTTTCCCTTAAGGTTGGACAATTATCAAGATGATCTTGGATTCCATCACTGTCAGCATCATACCATGGAACAAAGTCTGACGGACATCCATCCATATTGGCACCATATTGGGTGTCATAATCCTCTAGAAGGTGAGGACATTGATCTAAATTATCTGGAATTCCGTCCCCATCAGAATCATTTGCTTCAATAGCAAAAACACTACTTGGGAACATACCAATTGTAGAGGTAAGCAAAAGCAAAAATCCCACAAGATAATATTTTTTCATTTTAAGGAACTTCATCATTATCAATTACAATATTTCCAGTTGGCACGACATCTGGACAACCGTCATAGTCAATGTATCTGTTCCAAACTTCGTTTTGTTCTGGACACAAATCCATCACATCTGGAACACCATCACCATCAGAATCAAGTTGTATATCATCAATATCGGGACAGCCATCATCATCTTGGAAGCCATTATAGTTTTCAGTAACTAAAGGACAATCATCATAGACATCATCAATACCATCATTATCAGAATCAACTACAAATGATTCTGTTATAGAATCTGGACAACCATCATCATCTTGAAATTTGTTGTAAGTTTCTTTAGCAGTTGGGCATGCATCAATAGCATCTGGTATTCCGTCTGAATCACGATCAGTCGTTGGGATGTAGTTATCAGGACAACCATCTAAATCAAGAATTCCATTGAATGTCTCTGGTTGGTTTGGACAATAATCTTTGTAATCATCAATACCATCATTGTCTGAATCCGGAATTTCTTTATTGTCTGCTATAAAATCAGGACAGCCATCATCATCTTGGAATCTGTTGTAGGTTTCTGGAACTAATGGGCATTGATCTAATTCATCAATGATTCCATCAAAGTCGGAATCTATACTAGAAACATAATCAGGATAATCAGGACATCCATCTTCGTCTTGGAAGCCGTTGTAACGTTCTCTGTCAAGAGGACATTCATCTACGGAATTTAAAATACCATCAAAGTCTGAGTCAATTTCTAAGGGGTTGTCTGGACAACCGTCAGCATCTTGATATCTATTCCAAGTTTCTGCAGTTGTAGGACATTGATCTAATGTATCTCTTATTCCATCATTATCAGAATCTAAAACTATGACATCAGGACAACCATCTGTATCTAGATAACCGTTATAGACTTCTGGTTCTAGAGGGCACTTGTCATTTAAATCAGAAAATCCATCACCATCAAAGTCTGATGCTGAGAAATCAGAGACACTATCAGGACAACCGTCATCATCTTGGAAGCCGTTGTATCTTTCAAGTTCTAAAGGACATGCATCAATAGCATCGGGTATTCCATCACCATCAGTATCAGTAAAGTCTTGTGCGTAGTCAGCAGCAAAAGTGAAGTTGAGAGGCATGCTAGTTAAGGTAGTTAGTAATAATACTGGAAATGGTAAAAAATATATTTTTTTCAATGCTAAAATTACCCTGCAGATCCAGTTATTAAACCTCACTCTAGAATTAACTCAAAGGTGTAACAATTGAAAAAAGGTTTCCATGTTAAAGAAAAAACTCGATCAATTTAAGTAAACCAAAATTATATTTTAATTCATGAGTTGTTCTGCCGAAATAATTGAAGAAGACGATCGGTTACTTCAGATCAAACCTGTAATAGTTAAGCAGTTAAAAAAAGCAAAGTATGGAGTTGCTGATCATTCTACAGTAGCACTATGTCATTGGACAAAAAAATCGTTCAAACATGAAGGAGATTGCTATAAACACAAGTTTTATGGAATTTCAACTCATGGATGCATGGAGTTTTCCCCAGCTGGAATGCATTGTGAGAATCGTTGTGTATATTGTTGGAGGCCAATGGAATTTTATGATTCATTAAAAATGGATCCAAAACAAGTTGCAGAACCTGAAGAGATTCTAACAAAATTGATGGCTGAAAGAAAAGAACTGATCAATGGATATTATGGAGATTCAAGAAACGATAAACAAAAATTAGATGAATCATTATTGCCTAGTCATTATTCAATTTCACTTTCTGGTGAACCAACAATGTATCCAAAGTTACCAGAACTGATCAAATATCTACACTCACTTAAAGCAACAAAATCAACTTTTCTTGTAACAAATGGGCAAGAACCAGATATGATTCAAAGACTACAGGATGAAGAGGCATTACCAACACAATTGTACTTGTCAACTAATGCTGCAGACTATGAATCGTTTTTGAGAATAAATAAACCAAAATATGATGATTCGTGGGAAAGATGGAATAGAACTCTTGCTATGTTAAAGCATTTGAATACAAGAACAGTTCTAAGAATTACTTTGATTAGAGGCTATAATGACATAAAAGAAATGATTCCAGCATTTGCAGAAATGTTTAGAAAAGCAAGTCCGCACTTTATTGAAATAAAATCATACATGCATATTGGTCGTTCAACTAACAGGTTGGAACATTCTAATATGTTAGAAATGGAAGAAATAAGAAATTTTAGTGAACAGGTTGCAAAACAAAGTAAGATATTTTCAATAATGGATGAAAGTTTTGTTTCAAGAATTACAGTTTTACAGAATAATGAACGATTTATTGATCGTTATATTCCTGCCTGTGTAAATACCAATTAGAAAATTTTTTTAGTGCTTTGTACCTATGTGACAATTCATTTTTGTTATTCATTTCAGCAAACGTTTTCCTAGTATTTTTGGGTATAAAGATTGGGTCATATCCCCAACCTTTTCCTTTTTGTAAGTGTGATATAGTACCATCAAGTTTTGCATCAAAGGATTGTAGAATTTTTTTATCACAATAACTAATAATAGAAACAAACTTTGCCTTTCTATTATTTTTTAAGAGATTAAGAATTCCTGTGTTTCCAATTGTTTTGAAGACATATGAGGAGTATGGACCTGGAAATCCATCAAGTGAGTTAATGAATAAACCATCATCTTCAATTATTACAGGTTTTTTACATTTAGAAAATGCATCTTTTGCTTTTTTTGATGCAATATTTTTGAGTGAATTTGATTGAATCTCTTCTAAATCAAATTTAAAAAAACCAAGTTTTATTCCAAAGGAATCTAGAATTTTTTTTGCCTCTTGGTATTTGTGCCTATTTGATGATGCAAAAAATAGATCAAACGACTGCTGCATACCTACCACGACTTTCTATGTCTGAAACTAGTTTTGTGATTTTAACGTAATTGGCATTTCCAACAACAGATTTGTAGCCAATTAGAAAGTTTTTCCAAGCAGATTCCATGATTTTTGTATGAGCACTGTTAAGAATTTCTTTGATTAATCTCAAATCAACTGCATGATCTTCAGGTTTTATTGTATTTTGAGACAATCCAAAATCAATGACAAAAACAGTATTTTGGAACAAGATAAAGTTTGATGTTGTTAAATCTCCATGCATTATTCCATTATTGTGCATCGTTCCAACCAATTTTCCAATTTCTTTTGATAATTCAATAATTTTTAATTCAGGTAAATCATGAACCGGTTTTCCAGGAATTTCTTGCATTATGATTAAAGTTTTTTTCAAGTTTACAAAGTAAACAAGAGGTGTTGGAATTCCAAACGACTTTACTTGAGATATTATTTGAGATTCTTTAT
>CATMRH010000024.1 GCA_950073955.1 uncultured archaeon
TTCAAAGGGGAGAGCAATTGGTTCAAGGTATCATCTATCAGATAAAGAAAAATTATTTATCAAAAAATTAGGTATTGGAGATTTTACAAGTATAGGCAGCTCATTAAAGGTTGGAAAGATCAGTTCGGGAGAAGCTGAAGTATACATCACAACTACAGACAAAATGAAGGAATGGGATTCAGCTGCATCTTATTGTATTATTTCAGAAGCAGGAGGAAAAATGACAGATATGTTAGGCAATGATATCACATACAATAATAAAGAAGTTTTTCACCAAAATGGAATTCTAGTAACAAATGGATTAGTTCATAATAAAATAGTTGCAGAATTTAAAAAATTAGAGTAGATTTCTTCCGTTAAGAAAATTCTTTACTTTTTTTGCACTATCTGATAGCGAATCATGTTCTGTATCAATTACTAAATCTGGGGTTTCTGGAGCTTCATAAGGATCATCAATTCCTGTAAATCCTTTGATTTCCCCTTTTCTTGCCTTGGCATACATGCCTTTGACATCTCTTTCTTCACATTTTTCAATCGAACACTTTACAAAACATTCTGCAAACTGTTCACCTGCATCAATAATCTTTCTAGCACTTTCTCTATTGTCAATATATGGTGATACTAGAGATACTATACTTGGAACACCATGATTTAACAAAAGCTTAGCCAAATGAGCAACTTTTTTGTTGTGCTCATCACGCCCCGCTTTTGAAAAGTCTTTTGGTGAAAACCATTCTCTTAGTTCGTCACCATCAAGCATTGCCAAATTTGGGATATCTTTTTGCAGATCTTTTACGATGGTAGTCTTACCTGAACAAGGAAGACCAGTCATCCAAAGAACAAAAGGTTTCATAAATCAAAATCCCGTAACTACCAATAAAGAGCTTACGTTAATTTTGAAACCAAGGTTGATTTTCTAGATATTCAATCTCTTTAATCATATCTTCCATTTTTTTTGAAATTGTCATAACTGATTTAAATTGTTCATACATATCATGTTCTTCTTCTCTTGAGAGTACTTCCGATTCGGCTTTATCAAAAAAGTTTTCTTCTTTAGTTTTATGGTCCATCAGAAATATAGAATATGTTTTTAGATACCTAGCAACGGGTTCTCTTGCATCTTCTCCTTCTTTCCATCTTTTAAGATGTTTTTTAATCTGTAATGCAATTCTTCTAGAAAACTCATGTTCTATTAACAAAGCTCTAATTTCTTGTTTAAGATGATCATAGCTTGCAACACAAGGAAAATAGGAATCTTCCTCTCTTGAATAATGAATAGAATCTAAGAATTCATCTATAACTAATGAAATTTTATCAAGATCAGATAAAGGAATGTTTTTTCCGGCATAAAGTTCTGTATAACACTTTATGATCACCTTCTCTAATCGTATAATTTGTTTGTGATCCTTGCGTAATTCGTCTGTTGCACTCAAGCAAGAAAAGTTTGTTTCAGTTGATTTAATGTGTATCTAAAAATCAACTATAGAGGCTAAAATTATCAAACATATCCAGTTTAACTTTTATCAGCAGATATTTACATTCAGTCACTAATGAACCCCATAACTTTGTCTGTTTTGAATTTGATCAGAGGACAAGTTGATGAGGCATTTTCATTATCTAATTTTGATCCAAGTTTGATTTTGGACAAAATTGCTGAGATACAAAATTCTATATCGACATTATCTATTCATGATGCACCAATTGCTTCGGCTCATGTTATATTACTTGCAGCAGGAGTAGTAATTTTTCTTGGAGTTGCAGGAGAAGCATTCTTCAAAAAAACAGGAATTCCAGATGTAGCATTTTTAATGATTTTTGGAGTAATAATAGGACCTGTCTTTGGAATTATTCAACCTGAAGCTGTTATAGAAGTAGTACCATATTTTGCAGCACTTGCACTGATAATTATCATGTTTGATGGTGGATTACACCTAGACATTAAACATCTTGTAAAAACTGCACACTTTTCCGTAACACTAGCTGTTCTTGGTTTTATTTTATCAGTTGTAATCATTACACTTGCCGCTCATTATGCATTGGGATGGTTATGGTTAGAGAGTATTTTGTTAGCTTCAATTGTAGGTGGAAGCAGTTCAGCAATTGTTTTTGGTCTTGTCAGAAATATCAAAATTTCAGAAGAAGTCAAATCAATGCTAAGTTTTGAATCTGCACTAACTGATATTTTAGCCATGATTGTTGCATTCATATTATTTGAAGCAGTGCTTATAGGACATTTTGATATACAAACATTGCAAGAAACCCTTGGAAGAGCGGTTGTTGTAGGTTTGGTTCTTGGGTTTGGGGTAGGAATTCCATGGATGTATGTTTCAACAAAGCTTGGGAATGCTCAACACGCATACATGCTTACATTAGGAATCTTGTTTGTTTTATTCTTCTTAGCAAATGAATTTGGAGAATCTGGAGCTTTAACAGCACTAGTATTTGGTTTAATGCTTGGGAACAAACGTCACCTCTCACGAATACTCAAATTTAAACTACCAAAGATTGAGGCGGATGATCCAACACATAATCAACTAACATTTTTGGTAAGATCATTCTTCTTTGTGTTTGTTGGATTGATGGCAAGTTTTGGACAAATAGAATATGTTGTATTTGGAATTTTGGTTACAATTGTTGTTTTTGGTGGAAGAATATTTGTTGGCAAGATAACGCTAACAAAAAGATTTTCCAAATTAGATAGAGCAGTGACAAACTCAATGATTCCTAGAGGATTAGCTGCAGCTGTGCTTGCCACATATCCGGTAACTATGGGTTTGTCAAATGCAGAAGCATATACACAAATCATCTTCTTTATTATTTTATCATCAGTAATTATTACAACAATTGGATTAGGAATATCAAAGAAGATTCCTCCACCTGAATCAGTTGAAGGTGGATTTGTCAAAAAACCACCTGAGGATTCACAAAGAGAATAAATGAACGATTTATCATTTCTACGCGCGCCTTATATACAAAATTTCTTTATTAATTTCATGGTAGAAATTCCATCAATTCCAAAAAAAGAAAATTCATCTTTTGAAGAAAAACTATCTTGGAGAGACATTCAGGGATTAAGTTTGACATTAGAAGAACCTAGCTTTGAATTTAATGAAAAATTTCCCACTTACGCACAAGCGTAAGTTCAATTATTTTTTTAAATTATAGATCAAGTGTTTCTTTGAGACCCTTGTATCTATTTCTGATAGTTACTTCAGTAACATTTGCAGCTTCAGCAATATCACGTTGAGTTTTATCTTCACCATTTCTGACACAGGATAGGTATAATGCTGCAGCTGCTAGTCCCATTGGATCTTTTCCCGCAGAAACTTCATTTTCTTGTGCTTTTTTTAGTACTTTAACTGCAAATCTTTTAGTTTTTTCAGCAATTCCAATTCTGCTTGCAATTCTTGCAACACATTGAACTGAATCAGTTACTGGCATCTTCAAGTCGAGTTCTTTAACTAGTAATCTATAACATCTTGCAATATCTTTTCTTTTGATGTTACCAGCTTGTTCTACATCTTTTAGATTTCTTGGAGTTCCAGTATCACGACAAGCTGCATAAAGTGATGCTGCCATCAAAGCTGAAATGGAACGACCTCGAACAAGACCTTTTTCAAGTGCTTTTCTGTAAAGGTAAGCTGCTTTTTCAATAACTGCATCATTAATTGCTAGTTTGTCTTTTAGTCTATTTAATTCACTAAATGCTTGTCTAAAGTTTCTATCTACTGGTTCATGAACTTGACTTCTGCTGTCCCAAGTTCTGAGTCTTTCAATTGTACTTCTCATAGCTGATGAAAGTGGTCTACCAGAAGCATCTTTGTTTATAGGATTGATGATTGTTGCAAGACCCATATCATGCATTGTTAATGATGTTGGTGCACCAGCTCTTGCTCTATCGCCATGTTGGTCTTGAGAGAAGGATCTCCATTCTGGTCCAGATTCTTGTAATTTTTCGGTAATTACAAATCCACATTTGGAACAGAACATCTCTCCTGATTCATTATCAGTAACTAATGTTCCCTGTGCGCATCTTGGACACATTTTATCTGTTTTACTTACCATTCACGAGTCTAGGTTCCTCGTTATTTGGTATTTATTAATCAACAACTTTTTCTTCAAATTTTAAGTCAGATTTGAGCTGAATAACAACAGAATAGTCATTATTGAGTAATTCAAGGAAGAATACACAAATCAACTGTTAATCTAACAGTCAACGTTGAAACTAAGATTCTAGTTTTTCTTTGATTGTTTGAATATATTTTTTGTTGTATTCGTTGAATAGTTTAATTTTATTTTGAGACAAAGCCATAGCACCTGGCCTACTATTCACATGTTTTTCGCTGATTTTTTGTTGTTCTAAGAGCTTCTTAAGATTCTCTCTTGGTTGAGATTCTAGTTCTGCAAGTAAAATTTCAAGTTCTTTTTCAAGAATATCTTTAGTGTCAGGAATTGCAGGGGGTTCAGCACCAATGATTTCTTTGGTTGTAATTTTACCAAATACTTTCTTGTCTAATTCAAGCAACAGTAGAAATTAGAATTCATGTTATAAATTCAATTTTATTTGAAAAGAGTTTACAACAGTAACTTAATCATGCCTAAGAAGTAAATGTCTACTTATAAGAAATCAACATGAGTAAAATTATGGTAATTCCGGATGACATTGAAGAATTTGTTGAAAAACACATTAAATTAATGATTTCTCAGACTGAGACATATTTGCCTTTTATCAAAATTGTATTTCCTTACTCAAACAATGTAGCTGATAGTGTTTACAATCTAATTATTGGTAGTGCATTGTCTGTATTTGTTAATCAATTTACAATGAAGATGAAAAACCCAACTGTGGAAGATTTTACAGATTTTGGAAAGATTGCTCTTAAATATAGAGATCAAATTGACCAGTTTTTCAAATAGTCAAGTAGTTACACAGATGATTACAAATCGTGGACATTTAGTATCAATTAAGTAGTATTCAAGAAAATTATTTTTTGTTTTTAACATTTATTACAATGTATGTAGTGTAAACAAGAATTTTGTTTTTAAAAAAAATTGAGAAAGTTTTTGTTTACAAAGTTTAGTTTTGATTACAAAATTGCCTGAACCAAATTATTTTTATTTTAGAAATACTTATTTTAGTTAGCAGTGGTAGTAAATTATTCTAGTGATTATGATGTCAAGTGTCAATTAGATACTTGCAAAACCTACCCCGTAATAACAGATTCTGAAAGAGAAGATCAAACGAGATGCATTTGAGATACTAAAGCGCTGTGAAAATGAGGAGATTACGGCTGGAAAACATCCCGTAGCACAAGCTGCTGCTTCATTGTATATTTCGTGTATAATGAATGGTGAAAAAATCAGTCAAAAGAAGTTTTCAGTGGAATCTGGAGTTAGCAATGTTACAATCAGAAACAGGGCTGTCTTAATTAAGAAAACATTAAAGCTAGTTGAGTAGTCTAATCAAAAAAAAGTCCTACAAGTTAATTGTAGGAGAAAATATTCTTTCAAATAATACATCTTGTAATTTATTTACCAAATCCATTATTACTCGAACTTGTTCCAATATTATTTCTTTGAGATTTTGAATAATATCATTTTGTTCTAAAATTTCATTTTGTAATTCTAGCTTTTCATTTTTTAGAATTGATATCTGTCCTTTAAGGTTAAGATTTTGTTGTTTTAACTTGTCGTTTTCTTTAGTTAATCGTTGCATTTTTTCGGATTCAGTATCTTCGGGGAATGGTTCAGGTACAGGATCAGGATCAGGTGGCATAATTGGTTCTGGCTCGGGAGTAGGTACTGGAATTTCTGGTGGTTTTGGCTCTTGCTCAGTTTCAAATGCCAATGCAAATTGCAAAGAACTAACTAAAATAATTATAACTGTTAAACCAAAAATAAAACTAGTTTTCATTTTAATTTTTCACAGAAATATTAGAACAATTTCATATATGAATATGATTATTGATTTCTAAGAATGAAAAATAAAGTTATTTGTAAAAACCAGGCTCTTGATCTCTTTTTTGTTTTGGGAGATCATTCATAACAGCTTTAACAACTTCGTCGTGATTATATGTTAGATGTCTAAGAAATTTTGCTGATTCATCTGCTCTTGTTTTTGCATCAGCAAATAACATCTCAGGGCTACTTAGTTCAGCCATCATCGTATTACATTCTTGGCATGGTTGAAAGTCAAGATAGAGTTTCATTGTTTATCGTCATTTTCCTTGGTATTTAGACTATTTTATGCATTGAGTAAGCGGAGCCTCTTTTTTTCTAGGCTTTACCTTGTCTACCGCATCAATCAAATCTTGTTGGGTAATCTTGATTTCTTTGACATTTTGTAACTCGCCACTAACATATCTCTTCAGAGCTGCTATTGCTGCTCTGTTTGCAACTGCAGCAATTTCTGCACCACTAAAACTATTTGTCAACTCTACAAGTTTTATAATATTAACATCACTTGCAAGTGGTTTCTTTTTTGTATGGATCTCAAAGATGTGTTTTCTTCCTTTAGCATCAGGATTGGGAACTTCAATGATTCTATCAAATCTACCTGGTCTTAGCAGAGCCTCATCTACAATATCTAATCTGTTAGTTGCACCAATTATCAAGACGTTGTGTAGTTCTTCAAGTCCATCAATCTCAGTTAGAATTTGAGATACTACATTCTCTGTAACATGTGAACCTGAACTTCCACTACTTCTTCGTGGTACAAGTGCATCAATCTCATCCAAGAAGATGATACATGGTGCTACCTGTCGTGCTTTTCTGAAAATTTCTCTGATTCCTTTTTCAGATTCGCCAACCCATTTTGAGAGTAATTCAGGACCTTTAATGCTGATAAAGTTAGACTCGGTCATTTTTGCAAGTGCTTTAGCAATCAGAGTTTTACCAGTTCCAGGTGGGCCATAAAGTAGAATTCCTTTTGGAGTTTCTACATTAACATAATCAAAGGCTTCTTTGTATTTGATAGGCCATTCAACTGCCTCGCGGAGTTCTTCTTTTAATTGATCTAGACCTCCAACATCATCCCAACTAACATTTGGAATTTGGACTTGGACTTCTCTAAGTGCACTTGGTTTTACTTCTTTTAATGCATCTCTAAAGTCTTCACTAGTGATCTGGATCTTTTGAAGAATTTCTGAAGAAACCTTCTCTTCATCAAGATCAATCTCAGGAAGAATTCTACGTAGTGATCTCATAGCAGCTTCTTTAGATAATACTTCCAAATCAGCTCCTACAAATCCATGTGTAATCTTTGATATTTGTTCAAGATCTACATTTTTGTCAATTGGCATACCACGTGTATGAATTGAGAGAATCTCAAATCTTTCCTTATCATCAGGAATTCCAATTTCAATTTCTCTATCAAATCTACCTGGTCTTCTTAGTGCAGGATCAATAGAGTCTGGTCTGTTAGTAGCTGCAATCACTACAACTTTTCCTCTAGACTTCATACCATCCATCAATGTCAAAAGTTGAGAAACTATTCTCTTCTCAACATCACCTGATACTTCATCTCTCTTTGGAGCAATAGAATCAATCTCATCAATGAAAATTATACTAGGTGAGTTTTCTTCAGCTTGTGTAAAGATTTCTCTTAGTTTCTCCTCGCTTTCTCCGTAGTACTTGCTCATAATTTCAGGACCACTAAGTGAGATAAAGTGAGCATTAGTTTCTCCCGCAACTGCTTTTGCAAGTAGAGTCTTTCCTGTACCTGGTGGACCATATAGTAAGACGCCTTTTGGTGCCTCTACGCCTATTTTATCAAACAGCTCTGGATGTCTCATGGGTAATTCAACCATCTCACGGATCTTCAGGACCTCATTTTTTAGACCTCCAAGTTCATCGTATGTTATTCTTGGGATAGATGCATCAACTGCTTTTGTCATTGGTCCAAGTTTGAAGATTGTCTTTTCAGTAACAATAACTGGTTTTGATGGCTTAGTATTAGTTACAACAAACTGAACTCTACTTCCCATCTGTGTGTTTAGAGATATTGAATCTCCTGTTGTAAAGACATGATTAAGATAGTTGTAAATCATGTATTCTTGTAATCCTTCTGCTGCAATCTTTTCAGTTGGAGATAAGATAATCTGTTCAGCGTTTGCAGTTTCAACGGATTTTAATGAAATTTTATCACCAATTCCAGCTCCGATATTTTGTCTAGTTATTCCATCTATTTTGATAACTCCTGCTCCATATTCTTCAGTGGTACCTGGCCAGAGTTTAACATGTGTTTTTTTGTTGTATGTTAATTCTAAAATTTGACCTGTGCTCCATTTTTGATCCTCAATTATTTTAGGATCAACAATTGCCCTACCTCTTCCAACATGTTGTTGTGGAATTTCATCTATTTTTAAAACAAGTTTAGTCATATTATCACCTAAAAAAATAAGGGGGGGTTATTCAACCTCCACTGTTTTGCCTTTTGGTTTTTCTTCAACTGCCTTGAAGATTAGTTCTAAAATTCCGTTTTTGTATAAAGCCTTTGCAGAATTTTCATCAACTTTGTGTTGTAGTGAAACTTTTACGTGGTACTTCTTTTTGTCATGTTCTGCAGAAATATCTACAATATTATTTTCTACAACAATTTTTACATCAGCCTTTTCTACTCCTGGCATCTCAGCTATGAGTTTTACAACCTTTTCTTTTTCATCGACAATTGTGTCGACAATTGGCTCTCTTGTATCAGAAGTTTGAAGTTGGCTTGGTTTAACACTTCCATACTCCTTTACAACAGGTTTTCCGTCTGGACCAACAGTCATTGTGTAACCGTAACAACATGGACCAGAGCCATTTCCTTTGGATTCTTCAAAGATGTCATCTATGTCAAAAAAAGAGTTTGACATGTTTCTGAAGATTCTATCAAATCCATTATCAAAGAACATTGTCATATTTATCTACTATATGTAATATATATGACATTATATAAAGATTGCCAAGATTTTCTCAGTTTCTTACATAATCCTATTATAACTGACACAATATAATAATCTAATGAGGGTTTCAAACATGTCCGTACCTGATGTTGTAAGGGAAATTATTACCAGAAATCGTTCGATTTATGATTGTATGAAAATGGATATGATAAACTATACAGCATTGGCAGTAAAGATTCAACCAGAGATTGAGAAGATTCTAGGAAATTCTGTTAATCTCAATACAGTGGTAGTTGCAATAAAACGATATGCAGATTCATTTGAAATCAAAGAAGAGATCAAAGAAGAACCAGTTTTGAGAAATGCTAGATTATCTTTAACTGATGGAATTATGGATATTAAATTTTCAATAAAAGATTCAAATGAAATTGATCCTATGGCAATTTTAGATCAATTCGCTAAGATAACAAACAATTATGAGTTTTTCAGACTCTCTGATTCTTTTAGATTCCTAACAGAAGATGTGGAAGACATCAGACAGATCTTCAGAAATGTTTCAACCAATAATAATATGTTTAATACGGGTCTTGCAAAGATTAGAATCTCAATACCTACATCTCAAAACCAATCAGCTGTGGTTTCTTATGTTGCTGAGGTATTACATACAAATGGAATTGAGTTAGAAAATGCATTTTTCAGTCAAGATAGTATCACTATCATTCTACATGAAAAGGATTCATCAAGGGCATATGATATCTTACATTCAGATATTATGAGAACCTGACAATCCTGTGATTTTAGTGAAAATTTTTCTTATAGCATATATTCACCCATTCTGTGAAAAGGGCACAATTGGCTAGAAATAAGAAGAAGGTTGTGATTTTAGGAGGTGGTTTTGCAGGAGTAGAATGTGCTAGAAAATTAGAATCTGAATTTGGAAATGATCCTGAAATAGAACTAGTAATGGTAAGTGAAGATAATTTTTTATTATTTACACCCATGCTGCCACAAGTAGCATCAGGAATGATTGAAACTAGGCATATAGTTATGCCTATCAGAACCATCTGCAAGAAAACAAAGTTCTATGAAGGTAGAATCAAAAATATTGATCCCTATGGAAAATTAGTAACTCTGTGGGGAACTGGGGATAAAAGAAGTATCTCAATTCATTATGATTTTCTGATAATTGCACTTGGTAGTGAGACGAACTTTTTTGGAATGGCAGATGTGGAAAAAAATGCCTATACCATGAAGACACTCAATGATGCTGTGATGTTAAGAAATCGAGTTATTGATATGTTTGAACAAGCTGAAAACGAGACCGACCCAATTCTTCGAAAAAGCTTATTGAATTTTGTTGTGGTAGGAGGTGGTTTTGCAGGAATTGAAACTGCTGGTGAGTTGATGGATCTAATTTTGGATGCACGAAAACACTATCATACTATTCACAAAGAAGATCTCAAAGTTGTCGTGTTAGAAGCATTACCAATGATCTTGCCAGGATTTGATCAAAAACTAGCAGAGTTTGCTAAAGAGAAGATGATGGAGAGAGGAATTGATATCAGGTTAAAAACAGCAGTAACTAGTTTTGATGGAAGCGAGGTTACCACAAAATCATTAGATGAGAATACAAAAAATTCAACAAATAAATCAAAAATTAATGCAATTAGAACAAAGACTTTGGTTTGGACTGCAGGAGTAACTCCTGTTAACACAATCAAGAGATCAATGTTCAAAACTGAGAAGGGTAAAGTCATTACTAATGACTATCTTGAGGTTCAAGACTTTCCAGGGGTTTTTGCAATTGGAGATTGTGCATTCTTTTTAGATCCTAAAACACAAAGATCATTTCCTCCAACTGCACAAATCGCTGAAGCTCAAGCAAAAACAGCATCTAAAAATTTAAAGGCATTAATTAAAAATTCACAGAAAGAAAAATTTGTGTATCATTCTAAGGGACAAATGGCAATTATTGGTAAGAGATCAGGAATTGCTACGTTATTGGGAATGAACATCTCTGGGTTTTGGGCGTGGTTGATTTGGAGAAATGTCTATCTTTCAAAAATTCCAACTTTTGATAAAAAATTTAGAGTGTTACTTGATTGGATAATAGATTTGTTCTTTGATAGAGACATTTCTAGACTAAAACTGATGAAACGCGATACTGAAAAAGAATACAAGTTACTTGATGAAGTAGATGACGTTTGGTAATTAGTATTATGTCAAAGTTGTTTTCTAATTTTATAGATAATAATTGCTGGTGCTACAAAATACATCCCAACATTCATCAAAATTATTCCAATTCCAAAAGATAGCATTTCTTGTTCAGAATCAATCTCTGCATAGTTTAAAATCGACAATGTAGATAGCATTGGAGTAATTGAGAGTTTTACAACTTCTTTGAAAACAGGATATTCACGTTCTAGATCAGCAATTGTTGGTGAAAATGAGTAATAGAATTGATTAAATCCAGCCATAAATGCAATTCCAGATTCTGTTGATAAAATAGTATTATCTCTAAGCTCTCTTAGTTGTTGAACTTGAGGTGCTAGTTCAGAGCCATATGTGGCAGTTGCAATCAAACATCCTCCCCCTTCTTCTACAAGTTCTACGGACTCGGCCATGGATGAGTCTTTGGATAATATTTTAAACAAATCAACCGTTTCTTCAAATCTTGGAAGTTGAGAATCAAAATCAGTTATATCATTACTATATGCAAGTGTGTAAAATTTTTCAGTTCCATAAATCATAATTTCTTTGAATTTTATATCAAAGATTTCGTCATTGGATGAAAAATATCCTTCTGCAATAATCACATATGCCTCATTACCGTTAATAGTTGTTAATTCCTTTGAAACTATGAACAAACTTCCCAATTCTTCTAATTCCTTTAATCTATCAGTTTTTTCAGAAATAAGTTCAGCAAAAGTTTTTTGATTGGTTTGTTGGATTGTCAATGTAATATTTGGATTTATGACTCCTACTTTTGGTCCTACGGCAACTACATCAGGAGTATTTTCTTGTGTTTTTTCAGGTTGTTGTAAAAGCCAGCCTTCAGGTGCGCTAAATACAATTTCGTATTCAGTGATTTCAAATTTCTGAATACCACTTGAAGGAGTTATAGTAGATTGTGTACGCTCAGGTTCTGATAATTCAAGAAGATTTGTGACCTCAGAACGATTAACAACTATTGCCTTTGTAAGTTTAATTTGTTCAATGTCAATTGGTCTATCACTTACTCCTGTTTCAACTGATGCAATTTTATCAAGTGTTTCAAAGCTTTCTTCAGTTACAATTCTACCAAATACGGTATACTGTTCATCAAGGAAATTAGAATTCTGATGAACTATGAAAAATTGGGAGCCCCCACTGTTTGGATCAGCTGATCTTGCCATTGAGACAATTCCACGATTATGTTTAATTGTGTTAAATTCAGCATCAACTCTTTCTGTTGGACCCCCAGTTCCCCAAGTACTTGGATCACCACTGATTGTATTTGGATCACCGCCCTGAATCATAAATCCTGGAATTATTCTATGAAAAATGGTTCCATCATAAAATCCTGATTCAGCTAGCCCAATAAAATTATCAGTATGATTTGGCGCGTCCTCATGAAAAAACTCTATTACAATAGTTCCAAGATTGGTTTCCAGAACGACAAATTTTTCATCATCATAAGCAAATGCCTGATTTGTAAAACTAACTAAAAGTAATGAAACTGCAATCACCAAAAATATTTTATTCAATAATTTTTTCCAAAGTGGCCTACTTAAAAGCCAATTGTATTAGTTTTTAACAAAGTCAAGTAATTCAACCGATATGCAATCTGATGAAAAGATTCAGGCTCACCTAGTTTCAGTATGGAGAGAGGCTAAAAAATTCTTTTCAATTGGTGGAAAAGAAGGCATGTTAATACTAACTGACAGACATTTGATGTTTGTACACAAGACAGAAGCTATGATGAAGTGGTGGAAGTCTATTCAGCAAAGACAGGTGATGAATTTTCTCAGATCGAAGGATACAATGATTTGTCATGATGGTTATGATGAAGAAAAACTAATGAGTGATTTAGAAAATGAGAAAAATATTGAAATTACATTTGATGATATTTCCAGTATTAGTTTTCAAGAAAAGGTTTGGGGAAGTGTATTATTGTTAGAATATGATAAAAATGGAAAACATGAAAAATTTCAGTATGCAATAGCACAAGACTGGGTAAAATATCCTGTAAAAGAGCCTACAAAATACATGAAGGTAGATTGGAAGCCTTTTGTGCAATATATTAAAGACAAACAAATACTTACGAAGTAAAATTGGGAAAAGTTTATGCTGTTGGTGTTGGTCCGGGCTCGCCAAAATATGTAACTGAGATTGTAAAAGAAATTATTCAGAATTGTGATATTGTGATTGGTTACAAATACACACTAAAGACAATAGAGCATCTGACTGAAGGAAAAGAGATCTGTGAAATTACCATGAAAGACCAGGAAGAATCTTATCAAAAAATTGTTTCTGAACTTGGTGACAGGATATTAGTAATTCCGTTTACCGGAGATGTAAATTTTTCCGAGTCAGAAGTTGTGGATAGATTAATAGAAATTTTTGGTAAAGTTGAAATTATTCCTGGTATTAGTTCAATTCAAGTTGCTGCATCACGAGCCCAAATTCCTCTTGATAAATCCAAAGTAATCACAATGCATGTTACAACCCCGATTGAGGATAAGAAATTAGAATTGCAAAAGGCATTGATTGATGGTTTTAGTGTGGTTTTAGTTCCAAGGCCTTGGCCAAATCAACCAAACAAACACTTTATGGCATCAGAGATAGCTGTTTATCTTCGAGAGCATGGTTTTGATACTGCTAAAATCAAAGTTCATGTTTTTGAGGCTATAACAACTGAAAATGAGACTAGTTTTGTAGGTACTGTAAAAGATTTAGAGGGAAAAGAATTTTCTGATTTGTCTATAATGGTGTTTAACCAGACAAGTTTGGATTCATACATGAATTATAGATGGCAGTGGGAAAACTAGTTGCACAAGTTTTGTTCTTAATCTAAATTAACTTTTTTCTAGTGATGAAAACAAGATGGAGTATCAAAACAAGCATGATAAGTTTAGTTACGATAAGTTCGTTTAGTTACGGAAATTGACGATAAATAATAAGTAATGTTAATAGTGTTATAGCTGTCTTCACGATAAATTTGTCTTCTAATTTGGTTTATAATTTACTACTAAATTATTTTAGATACAAGATATAGCATATCTAAACTCAAGCCTGATTGAGGCTAGATTCTATCATGTAAAATTCAAGATATCCTCCTACAAATAGAAGAGCCAATACAATTCCAATTTCAATAACTGTTGGTTTGATTAATGGAGTAAGATTGATCTTCTTGCTTACTGCTCGAATTAGAATAAAACTTCTAGAGATGCCCAAAGAATATGCAAAAACTTCGATCAATCCAAATGGAGTTAAGAAGAGAATTGAGAGTGGTGGAATATCTGCTATTTCAGGAACAGTTGAGGCTATAGCAGCAAAAGCAAATCCTGTGGACCAAGCAGAGAAAATACCCCACGCAACTCCAAATCCGGGAATAAACATTGGTAGGGCAATGGTTGTGTTGTGTACAAAGATTCCAAATGCATCAATATCTAAAACAAGGTCTTCAAATTCAGACATGAATGCAGCAGCCTCTTCTTCACTTACAGTAGACATTGAGCCTATCTGAAAGGCTGCAGCAAAAATTCCTAAAAATATAAAGAATGTGATAATTCTGATTTTATTCACATTGCCTTCCCAATTGGACAATATTTGAGGGTTCGGTGTTAGGCGCAGATTTAATTAAACCAGATGATATTTTTTGATATGAAAAAGGAGATTACCCTTGCGTTAAACTATGCATTAAACAAAGGATTCCAAATTCACCCAGATGCTTTTAAAATCTTAGAAAATTTAGATGTTAGAAAACTAGAGAAGATCATAAAGGAAGTAGTTAGAGAGAAGACCAAACAAAAATTATTTCAGATTAACCAGGATGATTTAGAGACATATCTTGGGATCAAAGACGACCCAACACTACAAAGTGAGATCAATGTATTGTTTGATCCTACCACCAAGATAACAACTGGTGAGGGGGTTAAGGGGTATAATGCCTTATTTTCTAATCGTTTTAACAAACTCAAAAGAATTATTTCAGACAGGCCAGAATCAAGAAAGCTCAAATCCATTGCATCTTCAAAAACTGCAAAATCAAAAGATGATTTGTATGTGTGTGGTCTTATCACTTCAAGAATTTCTGAGAGAAACATCACAAAGTTGGTTTTAGAGGATCCATCAGGCTCGTTTGATGGTATTGTTTTTGATAGTGAATTACAGAAGACTGCAGGCACTCTTCTAACTGACCAGTTCGTTATGGCAAGGATAAGCCCAGGAAAGAATTCTGTAATGATTATCAAGGATCTGATCCTGCCAGATATTCCAGATCAGGCCGTCAACAAATCAGAAACTGAAGCATATGCAGTCTTTCTTTCAGATCTGCATATTGGAAGTAAGTTCTTCATGGAGGAGGAATTTACTGAGTTTGTTTCTTGGTTATCAAGTCCAGATCCTGTTGCAAGAAAAATTCGTTTTGTCCTAATTGCTGGGGATATAGTAGATGGAGTTGGGATATACCCAAATCAGGACAAAGAGTTGGTTTGTCTAACTATTGAAGAACAACTGAAAAAGACAGTGGCTCTGATTAACAAGATTCCAAAAAATGTGAAGATCATAATAATGCCTGGAAATCATGATCCTGGTAGAAGAGCTCTTCCCCAACCGGCCATACCAAAAAAATACAATTCAAGTTTGTGGGAAATGGAAAATGTAGTTATGGTTGGAAACCCAGCCATGATTTCATTAAATGGTGTAAAGGTGATGATGTTTCATGGACAGAGTATTGATGATATTGTAAAGACCACACCTGGTCTAAGTTATAACAAACCAACAAACGTGATGAAGCATCTTCTCAGGGCAAGGCACCTAAGTCCAATTTATGGTAGTCAAACACCCATAGCACCTGAGTTGGAGGATCTTTTAGTAATTGAGAATATTCCAGATATCTTACATGTAGGCCATGTTCACAGGGCAGAATTGGATATGTATAAGGGAA
>CATMRH010000025.1 GCA_950073955.1 uncultured archaeon
GTTCTACTTCCATCTTCTACTGTAAATCTAATTTTAAGACCATGAGATTTTGCATACTCTACAGTTTCTACAGCTCTGTTAAGCGCTTCTTCTCTTGAAATATGTAGTTTATCTTTTAGATGAATATCTGAAATTCCTAAATATGCGGCACACCATTTTGCATCACAATCTAATGAAATATCAATGTCTGCTTTAAGAGCACGTCCATGGGAAACAATATCTGCCTTTAATCCTTGTTTAATGATTGTTTTAGTTGCTTCTTTATGATCATTTGATATAACTGGTGAGATTTCAATTTGATCAACTCCGAAATAATCTAACATCCATGCAATCTGAATTCTTTGTTTGTTTGTAAATGAAACACCTGGGTGTTGTTCTCCTTCTCTTAAAGTACTATCTAGGATTTTTATTTTCTTTGGGTTTTTGTCATATGCGTTGTAGATGTTTGCATAGTGATTCGGATCATTCATTACTGAAATCGTTGACCTAAATTGAGAATATAAACATATTCGTACTAGGTTCGTTGAAAATAACTAATAGTGATCCTAATTTAGTTTTGAATTGAAATTATGAAACGAAAGTCGTTTTTAGATTACTTTTTTCAAAATAATCACAGTATTTGTATCAACTACTCCTGAAATCTTTCTTAATGCATCAATACTATTATTAATTTCAGCAATAGTTGCTGCACTAACAATTACTGTAATGTCATATTGTCCTGTAATTTCATAAACTGTTTTTACTCCTTCTAATTTGGTTAGTTTTATAGAAACTTTTGATGTGTCTATTGCAGAATCCACTGAAACTAAAACAATTGCACTAGTAGCATTTTCTTCACCAAGTTCTAAAGTAAATTTTTTAATAGTTCCACTACCTTGTAGATTTTTTACACGTCTTCTTACTGCTGATTCAGAAAGCTTTAGTTTTTTACCAATGTCTACAAATGATTCTCTAGAGTTTTCTTTTAGATATTCAATAATCTTTTCGTCTACCTTATCTCTGTACATTACGTTTTTGCTCCTCTTCAGTTAGTATAGAATCCAGAACATGTAAAACCTTTGTTATGTCGTCCTCCGATATTACAAGTGGTGGAAGAATTCTTAGTATATTTCTTCCAGAGTATAACATTAGAATGCCTTCTTTTATCAATTCCATTAGAATATCTTTGATTTCAAATTTCATCTCTATTCCTATCATAAGCCCTTTTCCACGAATTTCTCTAATCATAGTGTGTTTTTCTTTTAGTTTCTCTAACCCATCTCTGAAAATTTTTCCCATCTTCTCAGAATTCTCAATCAATCCGTCTTCTGTTAATGCTTTAAGAGCTGCAATTCCTGCTGCACAAGATATTGGGTTTCCTCCAAAAGTTGAAGAATGTTCTCCCTTATTCATTGAAGCTAGAATGTCAGGTCTTACAAGAGTTGCACCCATTGGTACTCCACCTGCTATTCCTTTTGCTAAACACAAAATATCTGGTACAGTATTCCAATGATCACAAGCCCATAATCGTCCGGTTCTACCTAAACCAGCTTGTATTTCGTCAAAAATTAACAGAATTCCTTTTTCATCACAAAGTTTTCTCACTTCTTGCAAAAATCCTTCAGGCGCAACAATAATTCCACTTTCGCCTTGGATTGGTTCTAAAATTACAAATGCTGTTTCGTCGTCAATAACTGAACGAAGTGATTCGATATCTCCAAAAGATGCAAAAGAAACTTTCTCAACAAGTGGTTCAAATGGTTTTCTATATTTCGGACCAAATGTTAATGACAAAGCACCAAAAGATTTTCCGTGATAGGAACCTTTCATTGCAACCATTCCTTTTTTACCAGTAAACTTTCTTGCAAACTTTATTGCGGCTTCTATTGCTTCTGCTCCACTATTATTTAGATGAACTTGTGTGAGTCCTTTTGGAGCTAGTCCAATAAGCATTTTCAAAAACTCTTCTCTTGTTTTGTTGTATAGTGAACTATGAACAGTGATAATTTTATCAAGTTGTTCTTTTATTGCGTTGTTAACTCTTTGATTTTGATGACCTACTAGTGCTACACCATATCCACCCATACAGTCGATGTATTCTTTTCCATCAATGTCCCATACATGAGCTCCAACTCCTTTTTCAATTGTAACTGGAAATCTCTGATAGAGATTTCCCATAAATTGATCTTCACTCATGTGTAATCACCGTACAATTATCATGTGCAATTGCAGAAGATATTGGATTTTCTTTCTGACCATTTGCAATCAATGCTTCTTTGACTCCCATGTCCAATGCTTCTGTAGCTGCTAAAATCTTCTTCTCCATTCCAGGTCCTATTTTTGGTCTAATTTCTTTTGCTTCTGCTAATGTTAGTTTAGGAACCAATTTGTCATCCATTAAAAGTCCATCAACATCTGTAATGAATAATACTTTATCACAACCTACTTTCCCAGCTACATATGCTGCAGCCCTGTCTCCATCAACATTGAGAAATTCTGACTCTTCACTAATTGCTATTGGTGAAATAACAGGTGTGAGTCCTTGTTCTAAGAGTAATTTGATTAATCCAGAGTTTACTTCTCTAATTTTTCCAGTGTAGCCTCCATCAATTGCTTGTTTTCTACCTTTTTCATTAATTATGAGAAGCTTCTTTTTTCTGTCAGCTTCTATAATCCTGGCATCAACTCCTGAAAGACCAATTGCGTTAATGCCATTTTTCTGAAGCATTTGAACAATTGTCTTGTTTATTCTGCCAGACATAACCATTGTAAAGATCTCGGCAGTCTCTTTGTCAGTATACCTGCTTTTGATTCCACTAGGTGATGTTACAAATTTTGGTTCTTTTCCAAGTTGCTTACAAACCTTAGTAACTTCTTTTCCACCACCATGAACTAAGATAACTCCTTCTGATTCTACTATTTTTTTAATGTCTGCAATTGTAGATGGATGTAAATTATCTACTACACTTCCACCAATTTTGATTGTGATCATTTCTATACAGGAGTTAGTGGAGTATATCTCAGTCCATCCATTTCATCAAAACCACACATTATATTCATATTTTGAATGGCAGAGCCTGCTGCACCCTTCATTAAATTATCTGATGCAGATAATGCAATCAATCTGTTATTGTCTTCGTCTATATCAAATCCAATATCACAAAAGTTTGAACCAACCAAGAACTTTGGATCTGGGAATTTGTATAAACCCTTTTTGTCACGGATGAGTCTGATAAATTTTTCATCACCATAAGCTTGACGATACAATTTCCACAATTCTTTTTCATCAATGTCTTTTTTCATGAATGTATGATTTGTACATAAAATTCCACGAACTACATCAACTGCATGTGGACTCATTGAAATATGAATTTTCTTTCCTGCAATTTCACTAAGTTCTTGTTCAATCTCACCAGTATGTCTATGTTTTGCTGGTTTGTATGGTCTGATTACTCCTGCTCTCATTGCATGGGCAGTTCCAGAACCAGAACCTGCACCTGAAGACCCAATCTTTGAATCTACAATTATGTGATCTGTTTCAATTATATCATTTCGAATTAATGGCGCAAGTGCTAATATTGATGTAACTGCCATGCATCCTGGACAAGAAACAAGTTGTGCTTTTTTAATTTCTTCTCTATGTAATTCAGGAATTCCAAAAACTGATTTTGATAAATAATCAGGGTGTGGGTGTTCCCATCCATACCATTTGTCGTAATCCACTTTATCATGTAATCTATAATCCGCACTCAAATCAATTATTTTGATGCCTCTGTCATAGAGAGCCTTTACAATTTCAGTTGCAGTACCATGTGGAACAGCTGTGAAAACTAGATCACACTTATCAATTAATTTATCATAATCTAATTCTGAGAAAGTAAGATCAGTAAATCCCTTCAAACTTGGTTGTACTCTATGAAGATATTCGCCAACATGTTGTCTTGATGTAACCATGGCGATCTCAACATCTGGATGGTTAACAAGAAGACGAAGTGTCTCTCCACCTACATAACCTGATGCTCCTACAATACCTACTTTCATAATAAACCTCCTCGTAAGGAAGTATAATTTATTTCCTAACGTAGTTTAGAGCAAATTTTATCATTTCTTTTGGAATGTTTCGTTCTGCAACTCTTGCCAATCCTTTGAATTCAACTGTATTGTTTACTTCGTGTACAACTAAGCCTCTTTCATCGCCTTCCATCATATCTATTCCTAAAATTCCCCCACCCATGGCTTTTGATGCTTTCACTGCCATATCCTCAATCTCTTTTGTGATCTCACAAAGTTCTGGATCTGCTCCCAGTGCTATGTTTGTCTTAAAACCACCTGATGATTTTCTATACATGGCTGCAATAGGTTCATCTCCTATCGTGATTACTC
The DNA here is from genome assembly GCA_950073955.1 of uncultured archaeon. Classification (GTDB taxonomy): domain Archaea; phylum Thermoproteota; class Nitrososphaeria; order Nitrososphaerales; family Nitrosopumilaceae; genus Nitrosopumilus. The sequence continues at coordinate 4,363 of CATMRH010000025.1, forward strand.
TGATATCCCTTGGTGGTCTTTTGATTAATTCTTGCAAGTAGTAAATTCTATCGTGTGGACTATCTGTAATATTTCTTATTTCAATAACTGCATCCATTGTATCTTTATCTTTAATTGGCATTACTCCTCTACCCCAACTTCCTATCACTGGCTTGATCACTAGAGGATATCCAACTTTTTCTAAATTCTCTGCCGCACTTTCACCAGAAAATGAAAAGTATGTTTTTGGTGTTGGAATATTATTTTTTTTCAAAAGTAAAGTCATGAACATCTTATTTCCACAAACATTTGCAACGTCAAATTTGTTTAGAACTGGAACATCCATAAATTCCAGACTTGCAGTAAAGTGAAGTCCTCTAAAATAACTAACACATCTTTCTAAAACAATATCTCCAAAGTTATAGTCTTCTCTTTTACTATCTGTGTTAATTTGAGTAATTTTTGCATCTAACATTACTGCATCATGTCCAAGATCTAATGCCTCTTTCTGAAGCATCTTTTCTTCTGTTCTTAGGCGATCAAATACGATACATACTTTTGACATTACTCTCCCCAGTCTTCGCCTACAGTTTCTGCTTGCTTAAGCTCAACGTTTGATCCGTCTTTTTTTGCGATTTCAAAGTCAGCGCCACAATCAGGACAGGAGATAATTTCTCCAACTGAGGCATCGTCTGGGATGTTTAATATTGCATCACATTCTGGGCAGTTCATGTTTTTGTTGACCTTTTCTTTTGTAATTTATTAGCTTCTGTTGTCTGCATTCCCCATAATTCTACAAATCCTTTGGCTAATCTCTGATCAAATGTTGACTTTGAACCATAAGTGGCAATATCCTGATTATATAATGAATTCTTAGATTTCCTTCCAACTACCCTTAGACTTCCTTTGTACAGTTTGAGTTTTACACTTCCTGATACTGGTTTTTGTGATGCCTCGATAAATCCATCCAAATCTGTTTTGAGAGGGTCCTGCCATAGTCCTGAATACACCAAATATGCCCATTCATCATCAATTATGGACTTGAACTTGTTTTCGTGTTTAGTATGAACCATCTTTTCTAAATCTGCATGTGCTTCAATCAAACAAGTAGCTGCCGGAGTTTCATATACTTCACGGGATTTTATTCCAACTACTCTGTCTTCAATATGATCAACTATTCCGACACCTGCGGTACCTGCTTTTTTGTTGATGTATTCAATCAGTTTTTGAGAATCCATGACTTTGTCATCAACTTCAACTGGGATTCCTTTTTCAAATTTAATTTCTAAATACGTTGGTTTGTCAGGTAAGTTTTTTGTTTTAACCCAAATGAATACATCATCCGGTGGTTCATTGTATGGATCTTCTAATACTCCTCCTTCAATTGCACGTCCCCACAGGTTTTGATCAATACTAAATTTTTTTGCTACAGAATCAATTTCAATTCCATGTTTCTTTGCAAACTTTAATTCAGTGTCCCTATCCAAGTTTTTGTCTCGAATTGGAGCTATAATTGGAAGGTTGGATCCGGAGCGTAATGAAATATCAAATCGTACTTGATCATTTCCTTTCCCTGAACACCCATGTGCTAGTGATGTTACTTTTTCTTTTTTTGCAATCTCTAAAACTCTTTTTGCAATTAGTGGTCTTGCAAGTGCTGTTGCAAGACAATATTTTTTCTGATAAAGCGCATTAGCTTTAATTGATGGAAAAATGTAATCTTTGACAAATTCTTTTCGTGCATCAATGTTGTAGTGTTTTTTTACACCAAGTTTTTTTGCTTTAGCTGCAATTTTTTTAATATCATCACCTTGTCCAACATCTACTGTCACTGTAATGACATCCATGTCATGTTCTTCCTGTAGATATTTTACAACCACTGAAGTGTCAAGCCCTCCAGAAAATGCAAGAATTCCTTTTTTAGTCATGAAACATCTTTTCCGTCTTATTTTGGAATTTATCTTTTTGTGTTAGGCTGGGCTCTTTTTTTCAAAAATTTCTTGCCTAGCTTAAGCTAAAATTCGATGATTATTTAACCGCCAAATATAACGCTGTTTTATGAAAACTCGATCAGCAATTTCTGCAGGTATTGTTGTAATTGTATTGTTGTCTGTATTGATAACTCTTAGTTCTAGTGATACTACGCCTGAAAATAAGATCCGTATTGCCTATTTTCCAAACATTGGTCATGCTATTCCAATAGTAGGAATAGAAAAAGGATTTTTTGAAGAAAGCATTGGAAATCAAACTAAAATTGAAACCAGAGTTTTTGATAGCGGACCACAGGCAATAGAATCTCTATTTGCCAATTCTATTGATCTTGCATATGTTGGACCTGGTCCTGCAATTAACGGATTTTTGAATTCAGATAATCATAACGTAAAGATTCTTGCAGGTGCTGCAAGTGGCGGTGCCAGCTTTATTGTTCATCCAAACTCTGAAATTAATTCAGTTTCTGACTTTGCAGGAAAAAAAATTGCCACTCCTCAAATTGGTAATACGCAAGATGTATCCCTACGTCATTATCTCTCTGAAAATGGATTGAAGTCAGCTGAAAAAGGCGGGTCTGTAATTGTTTATAATATTTCAAATCCTGATATCTATACCCTATTTGTAAAAGGAGATATTGATGGTGCATGGGTTCCAGAACCTTGGGCCACAATTTTAGAAACCGAACTTGGCGGAAAACGATTATTCCATGAAGAAGAACTATGGCCAAACAAAGAATTTGCATCTGTTCTTTTAATTGCAAATACGGATTATGTAGAAAAAAATCCAATAATCATTGCTAATTTTTTACAATCTCATCACGAAACAGTAACTTGGATTAATACAAATCCTGTTGAAACTAGAATTGTTTTTAATGATTTTCTAAATTCCTATTTAGGACAATCTTTGTCTGATGATGTTGTAGATATTGCATTGTCTAATATTGTAATTACCGCAGATCCCTTACATAATTCCATTTTTTCTTTTGCTGAAAGAGCTGATGCACTAGGATATCTGGGAAGAAATGGATATGATTTATCAGAAATTTTTTTCAATTTTGATGTAAATTCTATAGTGGAGGAAAGTACGTAGATGACTAAGTTAGAAGCAAAAAATATTGTGAAGCATTTTAGTCATGAATCTCACAAGCTTACTGCACTAGATGGAATTAACCTAAAAGTTGAGGCTGGTGACTTTGTATGTTTGGTAGGCCCCTCTGGATGTGGGAAATCAACATTTTTACGAATAATTGCAGGTCTGGAGAAACCGGATGAGGGACAAATTATGTTTGATGGTCATCCTGTTACTGAGACTAGTCCTGAGAGAATTATGGTATTTCAGGAGGGTGCGTTATTCCCGTGGCTTAAAGTTCAAGATAATGTAGAATTTGGATTAAAGATGGCAGGTATTCCAAAAGAGGAACGAGCAAAGATATCCAATAGATATTTGGATATGATGCAACTAACAAAATTTGCAAATTCTTATACTTATCAACTTTCAACTGGAATGAAACAACGTGTAGCTATTGCTAGAGCTCTTGTGATGGATCCTGATGTATTATTGATGGATGAACCCTTTGCATCACTTGATGCTCAGACTCGTGATTTGTTATTAGTTGAGATGCAGCTAATTTGGGAAAAAACAAAGAAGACAATTTTGTTTGTAACTCATAATGTTGCAGAAGCTGCAGTTCTTGGAACCAAAATAGCTGTTTTCAGTAACCGCCCATCAATTATAAAAAAAGAATTTGAAAATAATTTTCCACGACCTAGAGTTACTGAAGATGAATCATTACTCAAACTACAACAAGATATCTTAGCAGAACTTAGACCTGAGGTAAAGAAAAGTAGAGAGTGATAATTATGGGAAAAAATTTTACACCTCATAGAATTGCATTTTACGTTGGAATCATTGTAATTTGGCAAATTATTTCAATGGTTGGAGTTTGGCCTGATAATATTTTTCCATCTCCATATGAAGTAGCTGAAGACCTGGCATATAGTGCAGCCGACGGTAGTCTGTTTTATGGAATCGCAACTAGCATGTGGAGATTATCAATTGGATTAGCAATTGCAATTAGTGGAGGAGTCGTCTTAGGAATTTTCATGGCAAGAGTTGAAGTTATCAACCAAACTGTTGGCTCTTTAGTTTTAGGATTGCAATCAATTCCATCTATTGCATGGGTCCCACTTGCAATTCTTTGGTTTGGACTAACAGATGGTGGAATAATTTTTGTCACTGCAATTGGGGCAATCTTTGCAGTTACAATAAACACCTACACTGGAGTCAAAAACATTGATCCTCATTATATTGAGGCTGCAAGAAACATGGGCGCAAAGGGTAGTCAGCTAATTACAGCTGTATTGATACCTGCAGCATTTCCATACATGATTTCTGGCTTCAAACAGGGTTGGGCATTTGCATGGAGAGGTGTAATTGGTGCTGAGATATTATTTTCTTTCTTAGGACTAGGATTCTTACTTAATGCAGGGCGTTCCCTTAATGATGTCTCACAAGTCATTTCAATAATGATTGTAATAATGGTAATTGGTCTTGTAATTGATACAGTTGTCTTCAAAAAACTGGAAAACAAAGTAATGTCCAGATGGGGATTACAATAATACACAAAATTATTTTTTTATATTTTTACCTTTAATGATACTACAAACGCACACACAATAATTGCAATTGCAAAATACATGACTACAACATAGTCAAATGTAAATGCAATAATTCCTGCAATTACTGGGCCTATTACCATACTAATTGATAATGTAGAGCTAAAAATTCCAGTTGATGTAGAACGTGGATTATTCTCCATTAGATGAAAGTTTCCTCCAATGAACAAAAACGCCCAAGTTGCACCAACAAGTGCCATAAATGGCATTGCCATCCACCAATCCGTAATTACTGACAGTCCCACAAATACAAATACAGTACAACCAATTCCAATTTTAAATTTTGTTATATTTGAGAAATTAATTCTACTTGCCATTAAATTCATTAAGATAAATGCCGTCAATGTATTTGCAACATAGATAATTGATATTTGATAAAGTTCCGCACCTAATTTTTCTATTAACATTAGCGGAAGAATAGTCCATACAGCTGCTGCTCCAATATGTCTTAGTAATAATGACAAAAACAGAAATTTATTTTTTACAATAATTTTCTTTGTAGTTCCTGGTTCCAGTTCTTTTTCTTGTGATATATTTGGTAACTTGATTGTAAACATTAATCCAATCACAAATGAAGCTGCACTAATCAAGAAAATTAATTTTAGATCATTTGCAAATCCAGCAGCTGCAATTCCTGCAAGCCATCCTAGTGCATGAAATGAAATTATAGTCGCTGCTTTTTTTCTTTCAACATTTAACTCATATGCATAAGCAATCATTGCAGGAATCATTATTCCACTTGCAATTCCTGCTCCTATTCTTGCCAGAAATAACAAAGTAATATCATCCGCAAAATAATGCAATCCAAAAGCTGCAGCACATCCTATGAAGCCAATTCTAATGAATTTGAGCCTAGTTCCCTTCTTGTCTGAATGTCTGCCAAAATAGATTTCAGATAAAATCTGAGCAAAACTAAATGAGGCTACAATAAGCCCAATCTCAAGGATAGAATCTGTGACACCTTTTGCAATTATGGGCATGAATACAAAGACAATAGAGACTCCAGCATGCTGAAAAAATGTTGCACTACGAAGTAGATTGGTTACATGTAACTTTTGCATAAATGTACATGTAATCTATTATTTACCTAATTTCAACATACGTATCAATCACCTCAATGTTTGTGGATTTTTCTCAAAAGAGTTAAACTGTGCCAGAACATTTTGAAATTAAGTTGATAGAAAAAGAATTGTTTTTAGATGCATTACAAAATAGAATTTTACTTTTTGATGGTGCAATGGGAACTGAGATTCAAAAGCATGATCCAAAACCAGAAGACTTTCCAAACAATCAAGATGGTTTTAATGATGGTTTAGTAATAACGCATCCAGAATGGATTAAAGAAATTCACAGAAGTTATTTGGATGCAGGAGCTGATTGTATTGAAACAAATTCTTTCGGTTCAAACAAAATCAAACTAGATGAATATGGTTTTGGTGATCAAACAGTTGATTTTAATAAAAAAATTGCACAACTAGCATTTGAAGTTTGTGAAGAATATTTAGAAACACCACGATATGTGATTGGTTCTATGGGTCCAACAGGTTTTCTTCCCAGTTCAACTGATCCTGACTTGGGACAAAAACCACTTGATGAAATCCAAGAAGCATTTGAGCTACAAGCAGAAGGATTGATTCTTGGTGGTGTTGATGCATTACTTATCGAAACAAGTCAGGACATCTTAGAAGTAAAATTAGTAATTGAAGCATGTCATAACGCCATAGAAAAGACTGGCAAGAAAATTCCAATCATTTCTAATACAACTTTGGATCAATATGGGAAGATGTTACTTGGAACAAATATCCAAGCTGCATACACCACTGTTTCAGATATGGGAATTGATGTATTTGGATTGAATTGCTCAACTGGCCCAATTGAGATGAATCCGAGTATACGATGGCTTGATGAGCAAAATGAACACACTCTCTTGGTAGTTCCAAATGCTGGAATGCCTGAAAATCAAGGAGGAAAGGCAGTATACAAGATGACTCCAGAAAAGATGAGTAATGCACTAGGTGATTTTCTTGATCAATACAAAAAGGTACGAATTATTGGCGGTTGTTGTGGAACAAATCCTGAACACATCAAAGCCCTAAGAAAAGTAATTGACGAAAAAGCCAACTCTCTCAAGGGTTAAGTATTTAGAAAAACTGAGATGATTTTATAATATTGACTATTCCTAGAGTAAGTTCAGCACTAAAAGCAGTTGATCTAAAACAACTTCCAACCCCCTTAATCATTGGAGAGAGAATTAACACACAAGGTTCTCGTAAAGCAAAGAAGCTAGTTCTTGCTGATGATTATGATGGTCTAGTTGATTTAGCAAGAGTTCAGGTTGAAGACGGTGCTCATTGTCTTGATGTCTGTGTTGCAACTACTGAACGTTCTGATGAACGGGAGTTTATGTTAAATCTCGTAAAAAGATTAAGTTTGGAAATTGATGCACCACTTGTAATTGACTCAACTGATCCTGAAGTTATTGAAGCATCAATAAAACAAATTCCAGGAAGACCGATTATTAATTCGATTAATCTTGAAGGAGATGGTAGTAGATTTGAAAAGTTAGCACCAATAATGGCAAAGTACGGATTGCCTTCTATTGCATTATGTATAGGACCAAATGGTATGGCTAAAACTCCAGAACAAAAAGTAGAAACAGCTGAACTTCTTTATGAAACTGGAAAAAAATATGGATTAAAAATTGAACAATTTATTTTTGATGTTCTTACATTTACTTTAGCTACAGGTGAAGATGAATTTCTTGATGCAGGAAAAAATACTCTAGAGGGAATACGTCTTGTTAAAGAAAAATTTCCAAATTCATTTACTACTTTGGGTCTCAGCAACATCAGCTTTGGCCTTGCTCCATATACAAGAAAAATTATCAATTCAGTTTTTCTGTATCATGCACTAAAGTCTGGACTTGACACAGTCATTGTAAATGCTAAAGAAATTGTTCCTTATGGTGAGATTGATGAGAAAGAGCGAAAACTTACAGAAGATTTAATTTTTAACACACATCCAAATGCACTATCTGAATTAATCTCCTATTTTGAAAATCTAGGTTCTCAAAGCAACACTTCAATCAAAAAAGTTGACGTTGATCCTTCTTGGCCTCCTGGAAAACGTGCTTACTTTAGAATTCTAAATAGACTCAAAAATGGAATTCAAAATGATGTTGTATCTGCAATTGCAGAAAAACTAGGTAAAAATGAACTAATCAAAGAAAATGATGGAATTCTATCTCTGGATGCTCCTCAAGAAATTACACATGATGGAGCAATTAGAACCCTCAATGAAGACTTGCTTCCTGCAATGAAAGAGGTTGGCGACAAATTTGGTGCAGGTGAATTAATCTTGCCATTTGTTCTCAAATCAGCTGAGTGTATGAAAGCGGCAGTTGATGAACTTGAGAAGTATTTACTAAAAAAAGAGGGAACAAGTAAAGGTAAACTTGTTTTGGGAACTGTTTATGGTGATGTGCATGATATTGGAAAGAACTTGGTAAAGACAATCTTTCAAAATAATGGTTACACTGTATATGATTTGGGAAAACAAGTTCCATTACAAAAATTCTTAGAAAAAATTGATGAAGTCAATCCTGATGCTATAGGTTTGTCAGCATTATTGGTTTCAACTTCAAAACAGATGCAGTTTTTTGTGGAGCATGCAAGAAAAAACAAAATGACTCTCCCAATTCTATGTGGAGGGGCTGCAATTAACACTAACTACATTAACAGAATTGCAAAAATGGATGGAATCTACGAACCTGGTGTATTTTATTGCAATACAATGTTTGAAGGACTAAAAACAATGGATATTTTAGTTTCAGATGAAAAACCAAAACTTTTAGCTACATGGAAAGAAAAGATAGAAAATTGGAAAGAAAGATCTACAGTTCAAGTAGATTCAGCAAACCTTCCAAAGAGTGACATTAAACCAGTGAATGCTCCAACTCCTAAAAATATTGGAGAACCAATTCGTCTAAAGGCTGATCAAATTAAGATGGATGAAGTTTGGCAGATGATTAACAAAAAATCACTATTCAAGCTATCTTGGGGTCTTAGGGGGAAAACAGCCTCTGAATCAGAGGAAGAGCATGAAGATTTGTTAAACCAATGGAAGATTCGAATTATAAGAGAAAAACTCTTCGAGCCTGAGATTGTCTATGGATACTTTAGATGTCACAATAAAGACGGAAAATTACTTGTTGAAAATCCTACTGGTGATAATGTAGAATTTGATTTCCCACGTTCTACAAAACCAGAACATCTGTGTCTTAATGATTATTTTGGAGAAGATGACATTGTTGCATTCCAATCAGTAACTGTTGGCAACAGAGTAGTAGAAATGATAGACCAATGGAACAAAGAAGACAAGTATACTGATGCTTACTATCTGCATGGGTTGGCAGTTGAAGTTGCAGAAGCCTTAGCAGAATGGATCAATAGTAAAATAAAATCTGAATTGGACTTGGAGCAAGGTGGACTCAGATATAGCTGGGGATACCCTAGCTGCCCTGACGTATCACAACATCAGTTAGTTTGGAAACTTTTGCAACCCGAAAAATCTGGAATGACATTAACTGAATCAGGTCAAATTATTCCTGAGCAATCAACTGCAGCAATTGTTATTCATCATCCAAAAGCAAAATACTTTGTACTTTAACTAAATGATTTTTCTAAAAATTCATTCAAGCCATTAAAATCACTGGGTGATGTAATCAATACATCTCCTGTAATGTTATGTACTTTTTTTACAAATTCCTCAAACCCTTGACTGTATGATGATAAATCTAAATTCAAAAATTTGGCTGATTTTTGATTTTTTTCAGAAGGAAATAAGATGATTGGGATTACTGAAAAGCCTTTTAGATTATCTGAGAGATTTTGCACTTGTTCTGGATTTTGAATCACCTGTGTCATGAATCCTTTAGGATTTGCTTCTAATTTCTTTCTAATTTTAGAAAAATCTGGTTCATTTGAAATTGAAAGATACAAATCAATTTTTGAATCAATACCCTGTTCTTTTAGTCTCTTTACAACTGTACTTGGAATCTGGCCTAAATCTGACTTCCCAGTTTGTGATGGGTCACCCATGAGTGCCAAAATCCCTGAAAAGCCTATGGAGATACAATTCTCTACAAACTCTGAAATCTCTTTCTCACTCTTGTCTCTAACTCTTAGACTAACTGTAATTGGGATATCTGGAATTTCTTTTCTAATGATCTTCCCAACTTCAATTGGTGAAACTCTTTGATATCCTAACACATTTTCAGTAAGATGTATTGCATCACATTTTTTTGAAATAATTTTTATTTTTTTGATAAATTTTGCAATTGATTCATTTGTATCTACTCCTGGTAAAATTTTAGGTGGATTAGCTTCATATCTGATTGTCATATTGTCATTTTTTCTATCCTTGGTTAAAACCTTTGAATACCAAAACCCAAATGGAATTGTAGGAAAGAAATAAGATGCTTTTAGATGATTTAAAACCAATACTTTCAAGCCCCATAAATCCTATGATAAAAACTGATGGAAGATACAAACTGGCATCAGTTCTCGTAGTAATTTATGGTAAAGAACCAATCATTATAATGACTGAAAAACCTAAAGATATGAAATTTCATGCAGGTGAAATTTCATTCCCTGGTGGGAAATTAGATGTTGAGGATTCTGATCTTTTACAAACAGCATTACGTGAAACAAGTGAAGAAATTGGACTTGAAATTACAAAAGAACAAGTAACTGGTCAACTAGAACCTGTTGTTACTTTGAATTCTGGTTTTTTGATTTTACCCTTTGTCTCAGTTATTGATGAGATTCCAACTCTTGCAGCAAACTCTGAAGTTGAAAAAATTTTTCATATTAAACTAGAACCCTTTTTGAAAACCATGGCAAATGATCCAAACCCATCTCATAACATCATTCAAGAAATGTACACTTTTGAATATCAAAACCAAATAGTGTGGGGGGCTTCAGCTAGAATCCTTAGACAAATACAAAGTCTTCTAAAACCCTGAGATTCATTTAAAAAGAGCTCTTCGTGCCTGAAAATCTATGGCCGCACGCAAGTCTTCTCCAAGAAAGATTCGTCTGCTAAAAAAAACAAAGCAGGCAGTACCCGTACCAGCTTGGATAATCCTCAAAACAAAGCGAGCTGTTAGAACAAATCCAAAACGTAGAGCTTGGAGATCAACTGATGTGGAGGTAGGATAGTTGTCTCAAGAATTAGAAAGAGTTTATACAATTAATCTCGGTAAAGTAAAGCTTTCACAGTCACAACATAGAGCTGTTAGAGCAATTAACATGATTAAAGAATTTGCTCGTCATCACATGAAAGTTGAGGAAATTAAAATTGAAGAAGAGCTAGCTCATCAAGTTTGGGCTAGGGGAGTTAGACGTCCTCCAAGAAAAATTCGAGTTAGAATGACCAAGACCGATGATGGTTATATTCTTGTTTCTCAATATGACGAAGAAGCAGAATCTAAAGTAACTCCTGAAAAAGATACCAAGAAAGTTGAAGACAAAGTAGAAGAACCATCTACCGAAGCCAAAGAAGTTGAAGATAAAGTAGAAGAACCAGCTAAAGAAGCACCAAAGAAAGAGAAACCAGCTAAAGAAGCACCAAAGAA
>CATMRH010000026.1 GCA_950073955.1 uncultured archaeon
CTGTGTGTTTTCTGTAGTCTCTTTAGGTGTAGAAGACTGTGTGTTTTCTGTAGTCTCTTTAGGTGTAGAAGACTGTGTGTTTTCTGTAGTCTCTTTAGGTGTAGAAGACTGTGAGTTTTCTGTTGACATGGCATTCAACCATTTAAGGATAATTTAAATCTAAAAGAATTTTTTTCGATCTATCAGAATTTTTTGAAAAATTTGAACTATTATTAACCAGAAAAGAGTGATTTATTCAGAACTTGGAAAATATTTTGAAAGTTTTAGAATTAGGAAGTTGTGAAGAAAAAATTAAAATTTTAGAAACTTTGGATGATACAAATAATCCAGAAATTTTAGAAAAAATAATTTTAAAATTAGATGATGATGATATTCAAGTTAGAGGAGAAGCATTTAGTTCGCTTGTATTAAACGAAAATAAAATTTCGAATTTCTTAATTAAAGGTTTGAATTCTGCAAGTAAAAATATCAGAGGTTTTGTATCATTAGTATTAGCAAATAGAAATGAAATAACTGCAATTCCAGAAATTATAAAACTTGCAAAAGATGAACGTTCTATGGTCAGATCATGTGCGATTGGGGCACTGGGATATCTTAAAGCTCAAGAAGCTAAAGAAATTTTTCTTGAGTCTTTGCTAGATTGTAATTTAGAAGTAAGAAAAAGTGCTATTCAGGCAGTTATTGATCTAAATATCACAATTTCAGAAAAAAAAATAATGGAAATTATTACGGAAAAAGATCCTGAAATAGAAAAATTACTTTTTCAATTGAAAAAATAGTGGACCGGAAGGGATTTGAACCCTCGATCCGATGCATGCCATGCACCTATCCTACCGGACTAGACGACCGGCCCAATAATCAGAATTCTGATCGAATTACATTTTTCAAATTGGTTATTAACGTTTAGCGGTCTAAGTGAAATCTAGTATAAAATTAACACAAAAGATATTTAACCATAATTATCTTGATTGAATCGTTATGGTGGTAGATAACAAAGCAACTGTCACATATGTTCAATTACTAAAAGAGGATCTTGTAATTATTAGATTAGTTCCAAAAGATGTTCCAGTTCCAGAATTTCAAGCTGGTCAATTTATTACATTAGGATTGCCAAATCCTGTAGAGGGCGGAAAGATTGTTAGACGAGCGTATTCAATTGCATCTCATCCAGAAAATAAAGATTACATTGAGCTTGTAATTAGATGGGTTAGGAAACCACTACCTGGTAGATTAACTACACAGTTGTTTAATCTAAAAGAAGGAGATGAGATTCTTTGGTTAAAACCATCAGGTAAAGCACTAATGATTAATGAAGAACTTCCAAATGGAGAAAAAGATAACAGAAGAATTATTTGTATAGGAGGAGGTACTGGTCTTGCACCATTTGTCAGTTTTGCACAGCACTTTCATGATACTGGAGACAAACGAGAGATTATAGTTTTACAGGGAGCTAGTTATGTTGATGAATTAAGTTACAAAGATTTGCTAACTTCGCTTGAAGATGACAGTATTGCTAGAGGCAAGGACGAGTGGAACTTCAAGTACAGAGCAGCAATCAGTAGACCTCAAGAATGGTTTAACAGATCATGGGGTGGTCAAATTGGAAGGGTTGAAACATTCCTAAGACCTTTAGACGATGGAAAGTCACAACTAGAATTATTAATCGGTGAGCAAATCACCAAAGATAACACAATATTCTATATTTGTGGTTGGCAGGGAACAATAGACGGTGCAATGGACTTTTTAAAACCAAGGGGATTTGTCACACAACAGGACAAACGTGAAGACGGAAGTTTTGAAGTTAAATACGAATCATACGGATAAAAAATTTTAAAAATCAATCATTGAAATATGAGATTTATTTAGTAAATGTAATTGATTACTGCACTATATCTTGCACATCTAAATCCAGTAACTAATGCGCATATTGAAATTATTTCAGATCTGAAAAAAGAAGCTAACATTGTCAAAGTCATGCCTGTAGTTTTCAAAGATGAAGACAAAGAGGTTAACAGTAAAAGTTTCCCATTTAATTTTGAAACTAGAAAGAAAATGTTGATATCTGTTTTTGGAGATTCAATTCAAATTACTGATGATTATGCATTTTTTGCTCCATTTAAAAAATATCTTCCTCCATTATTGAGACGAAGATCATGGAAGTTAAGAAAACAGATCCTTCAAGGAGTAGAAGGGGATTTTTTTTCATATACGGGTGATAAGGCTGAAGGTTACATGCTAAAAATGTACAGACTAAAACCAAAGATAGGAAAAAGAAAATCACTTTCTGCAGCATCTGTTAAAGAAAAATTGTTTGATGCTGCACTTGGAAAAGAATCTACATGGAAAGAAGATGTACCGGAAAGCGTAGCCAAAATTATAGAAGAAGATTGGAAAACAGTTGAGAAATTTGCAAATATTGAAGACATGACCAGAAGAGTTGCAGGAATGAAATTTCCTAAAGAAGGTTGGTCAAAATAAATAGAGATTAATACACTTCCAGTAAAAATTTTCATATGAAACTTCCACTTTCAAAATATGTTTGGTTTGATGGAAAATATGTTCTTACAGAAAAGGCTCAAGTTCCAATTACTACTCATGCAATTCATTATGGAACATCAATCTTTGAGGGAATAAGGGCATATTGGAATGGAAAGAATCTTCACATATTTAGACTGGATGAGCATGTAAAGCGATTTAGGAGATCAGGACAGTTTTACAACATTTCACTTAATTTCTCTGATAAAGTCATTAGTGATGCAATTATAGGAATATGTAAAAAAAATGAGATCAAAAAATCATGTTATATTAGACCATTTTATTTTGTAGGAGATTATGGAATAAATCTACATGTAACCGAAAAGGCTCCAACAAATGTTGGAATTTTTTCATTTCTTTTTGGAGATTTATTTAACAAAAATGGAATTTCAGCAGGAGTTGTGTCTTGGAGGAAATTCTCAGGCAAGTCTACTCCCACACAAGCAAAAATGGGTGGAAACTATTTGAATTCTATTATTGCAACACAAGAAGCAAAACGAAATGGTGTTGATGAAGCAATTTTGCTTGATCATAATGGAAACGTTAGTGAAGCTCCAGGAGAAAATATCTTTATTGTAAGAGATGAGCAATTGGCAACACCATCACTAGCGTCATCGGCACTTGAGGGAATTACTCGTGATGCAGTAATCAAAATTGCAAGAGATTTGGATATTGATGTTGTTGAAAGAGATATTCCAAGAATGGAATTATCTATGTCTGATGAGATTTTCCTGACTGGAACAGCAGCTGAAATCACTCCCATCATATCAATGGATTCAAAAAAGGTGGGTAATGGAAAACCAGGTGTAATAACAAAGAAGATGATGAAAGAATATACAAACATAGTGATGAACAAAAATGATAACTATTCACATTGGTTAACTGCGGTGTATTAGATGAAAGTTGTTCAAATCGGAACAGGGGGATGGGGAAAACATCATACTAGAATTTTATCAAAATTAGGTGTACTTTCAGCTGTTTGTGATGCAGATTCTCGAAGAAGTAAAGAATATGGTGAAAAATATTCTGTAAATCATTATGAATCATTAGATGATCTAATAAGTTCAGAAGAGTTTGATGTAGCATTTGTAGTAACACCTACATCAACTCACATGAAAATTGCAGTAAAATTGTTAGAGGCAAAAAAGCATGTTTTTGTAGAAAAACCAATGACGTACAAATCTGAAGATGGTGAAAAACTTGTTAAACTTGCAGAAAAAAATAAAATGATTCTCACTTGTGGGTATGTTGAGAGGTTTAATCCAGTGGTAGATTTGGTAAAAAACAATGTTAAAGAAAAAAAATTTGGTGAACTAATAATGCTAGAGTTTCATCGTGGAAATAGAATGCCTCTTCACATAAAAGATGTTGGTATAATTTATGATACTGCAGTACATGATATAGATACTGCAAATTGGTTGTTTGATGATGTGCCTCATGTGGTATTTGCAAGAGCAGGTAAAATAAAACACGAACATGAGGATTTTGCAAGTATTATGCTTGGATACAAAGATGACAAGATTGCAGTGATTTCATCAAATTGGATTACGCCAAAAAAGGTTAGAACATTTAGTGCAGTTTGTATTGATGCAATAATTACATCAGACTTTATTTCACAACAAGTAAAAATTGAAAAGAAGGAAGAGACCGAAAATCTGAGAATGGAAAAACTAGAGCCATTATTATTAGAAATTCAAAGTTTTCTAGGAGCAGTTGAAGGTAAAAATGAACTAGTTGTTAAATCACAAGAAGCGGTAAATGTTACAAAGATTGCAGAAGCTGCACTTTTATCTAGTCAAAAAGGTATACCAATCTACCTAGATCTAAAATGAACAAAACAATGATGGATATTTTGGCATGTCCAATTGACAAAAATCATCCTTTAGAATTATTCGAAATTAAAGAAAAAGAAGGTATTATCTCCGAAGGAGTATTATTTTGCTCAAAATGTTCTAGATTTTATCCAATAATTGAAGAAATTCCAATATTGCTTCCTGATGAATTAAGAGATAAAAAACAAGAAATAGAATTTCTAAAAACTTACAAGGATAAGTTGCCTGAAAAAATTATTACAAAAGCAAACCCATGGCATTTATGAAATAATGGTTACAAATTTTATTTCCGAAAAAGCAAAAATTGGTCAGAATGTACAGATTTGGCATTTTTCATATGTTGGAGATGATGTAGAGATTGGAGACAATGTCAAGATTGGTTCTCTTGTACATATTGATTACAATGTAAAGATTGGAGAAAATACAAAAATAGAAGGCCAAGCATACATTTCACCACTGTCTAGAATTGGAAAAAATGTCTTCATAGGTCCAGCAGCTGTGTTGACAAATGATCCTTATCCCATGTGTGATAAAATGATAGGTATTACAATTGAAGACAATGCAATAATTGGTGCACGTGCAGTAATCAAAGCAGGAGTTACGGTAGGAAAGAATAGTGTTGTTGCAATGGGAGCAGTTGTAACAAGAGATGTTCCTGAAAACTTGGTAGTTATTGGTTCCCCAGCTACAATCAGATACACTAGAGAAGAATATGACAAGAAGCAAAGAAAGTGGAAAGAAAGTTAGGATTTTATCTCTTTTCTGAAAATCCAGTTTTTTAATTTAGATAAAATTAAAATCCATATTATAACTAGAATGATTGCAACTATTGCCTTAATTACAGATCCAATAAACCAATCAAGTTCACCAAATCCAGAAATAGAAAATGGTCCTAATATTGTGACAGCGATTCCGCCTCCAATAAGTATCAAAATCCACATTCCAAACAAAAATCCAAAAAGACCAGACTTCAAAGAGAAACCCCCATCATAAATGCAGTAATTATAGCCAAAATTCCTGAGAATATACCAAGTTTGAAGATTGTAAATCCAACTTGTTTTTCAGATAATGATCCTCCTGCAAGTATCAGCCTTACCAGAGTAACAGGGGCTGTCTTGTCATCAGTTGCCTTGAGTTGGAAATCATCAGTGTGCTCTACAGGCTTTCCTCGTATTTGCTTTACACTAGATAGGAACAGAAATGAGTTAAGAACAGCAGGCAATAGTGCAACTGCAGCTATGATTTCCACACCACCTACAATTGCAATTGCTCCATACATTGCACCAAAGGTTAGTGCACCAGAATCTCCAGGAAAAATCTTGCTTGGAATTTTATGGTATTTGTAAAAAGCTAACGAAACAAATCCTAATGGCAAACTAACTATTGCAATTTCATAATTTTGTGTTATAAACAAGCATATCGATAATGAAAAACTTGCAATCACCATAAAGCCGCTAGCAACCCCATTTAGAACATCAATAGAATTAATCGTATTACCAGTAATAGGAATCATAAGAAATATCAAAGCAAGATAAAGTATTGGAATTTGTACTGTCCCAAATAACGGGAAGGCAAGATCTGAAGTATATGCACCAAATGCTATAATTGGAATCGCTGCAATTGCAAGTGCAATCGGTTTAAACCATCGTTGATTATGCATTTTGAAATATTTTCTATCATCAATGTATCCAATTACAAAAGCTATAGATGTTGTAAAAAGTATGACAAGAATTTCATTTAACTGTAAAAATGTATAGAGAACAATTTCTGATGCAATAATTCCTACAATTATAGATAGTCCACCTGGTCTGGCAACTAATACATTTTCTTTTTTATTCACATCTTTGACTGTGAAATTTCTTTTTTCTAGAAATTTAATCAAGGGAGGAGTCATTAGAAATACAACAAAAAATGCAACTATACAAGAAGCTACTGCTGGAAGTATTAATTCAATCAATTATCTAACTTTTCTTAATTCAGACTTTATGTTATCTGCAAGGGTTGAACCAATTTTATCTATTTCTGCCAATTTATTCACTGGAATCTTTGCCAAATCATCAAGATTCTTAATTCTATGTTTGTATAGAATTCTGGCTCTAATTCTTCCAATTCCTTTTATCCTAACAAGTTCAAGTAATTCCTCTCGAATTCCATAAACGATTCTTTTTCTTAGATTGCCAAGTTCCTCAAGCAGATCTGCCCTTTCAACATGCTTGGAAATCTCTCTGAGGCAGTATGAAAGCCAATTTGCCGTTTCTGCCATCCTATGCATGTCTCCTGACTCTACTCCAAAGTTATCAGAGAGCGACAGTTCTGAAGATTCTGTAATCCATGCATGTAAAGCCAAAAGACTCCTTGAGCAGTCATATTCTGAAATTTGTTCAAGCAATTCTGAAGAATTGTTTTCTATCAAAAGACTGGCAGACTCATAATCCTTCTTTCGAAGTGAGAATTTTGGAAAAAATTCCTCGCAATTTGAGATCAAATGCAAGAATCCAAATGTATGTTTTCTATCTTGAGATACATTTTCAATAGCATCTCTAAAGTATGTTGCAGTCAAGGGATCAATATACAACATCGATGTCTTTTTTCCAAATTCTGTAGCTGCATATCTTTCACCTTTTTTGATTAACAAATATTCGCTGGAAAGAAAACGCAAAGAAATATCAATTGCAAATTTTATTGTAGGTTTTCTTGATTGCAATCCACCTAATGTTTGCAAGAAAAATTCCAAAATCTCATCTTTTTTGATTCCAGGATGTGTAACTACTACACTAAGTATGTGAGTACGTAAAGATTTGTCATCAGTAATTTTTGAAATTATTGGTTCTGGTTCTCCATTAATGTAATAGTCAATTAGATCTTCAGTATTTCCATTTCCAACAATTATTGCTTCTCCATAATCATCATACTGCGGTCTCCCAGCTCTGCCACAAAGTTGTTTGTATTCTAAAATACTAATTGGTCTATTTGCTCCAACTTTTGCATTGTATCGATTAATACTTGAAATTACAACTCTTCTTGCTGGAAGATTAACTCCTGCAGCTAAGGTTGGTGTAGAGGATAGTAATTTGATAGTTCCTTTACGAAATTCTGTTTCTATTGTTTGTCTACAGTTTTGATTTAATCCTGCATGATGAAATGCAACTCCTTTTTTTACAAGAAATGCTAATGTCTTTATTAATTCTGTATGTTCATTTTCTGATAGAATTTTTTTTGAAGTTTTTTCTAATTCCTCCAAATCTTTTTTTTCTAAAATTTGAGAGATGGCATCTGCAGCTTTTGTTGCAAGTGACTTTGAGCGATTTCTAGTCTCTGCAAATATTAGAGATTGACCTCCTTCTTTTACTGATTGTACGCCTAAATCAATAGGAGTTCCACATACGCTACGCTCAACTGAAAAGACTTTGCCGTCATTCATAGTAATTTCTCCTGCATCACACACTCCTTCTGATAGAGGTACTGGTCTCCAGTCATTTTTTACTAGTTTGCAATTAAGCCAATCAGCAATCTCATCAGAATTTGTAATAGTAGCACTAAGACCTACAATCTGTGGGTTTGTTTCTAATAATTTTAGTTGTGTTAGAACCATCTCAAGCGTTGGACCTCTATTTTCATCTCCAATCAAATGTACTTCATCAGCAATTACAAGTCCAATTTCCTCAACCCACTCAGCACCATGTCTAATAATAGAATCCATTTTTTCATTTGTTAAAATTAACACATTACTATTCTCCAAATTCTTTTCAATGTTTTCATAGTCTCCAGTAGATATACTGACCTTAACTTTTTTTCCTAGTGCGACTTTTTCTAATTTTTTAAACTCTAAGAATTTTTCAGCAGCTAATGCACGTAAAGGACTAAGATAAATCACCTTACCATTATTCTTGGAAAGATAATTAATCATTGCAAGCATTGCAATCAAAGTCTTTCCACTTGCAGTAGGAGCAGATACCAGAATGCTTTTTCCGTCAAGTAACCCAGACTTTACACTATCAGCTTGTGGTGGATATAATTTTTCATATCCTTGTGATTTTAAAAATTCAATTGCAGTATCTGGAAGATCTAGTTTCTCTATTTTCATACTCGGTTATAATGACCGGGTTTTGATTCATAAATAGATGCTTCTCTGAGCATTCTTCGGATGTAGTTTCTTGCCTCGTCTTGGGTAAATTTGTCACTCTTTTCAAGTTCCCGGACAAACATCTTTTCTTCTACTGGCACCTTACTATCACCCTCAAGACTTCGGAGAATATCCATGAATAATTGCATCTTTGAAACCTCACTTCTAGGTTTTCCTTGTAATACTCCAAGATCTACCTTTCCGGTATTGACATCTACTCCTGCATCCTCAAGCATGCTCTGAAGCAAAAAGATTGCACGCTCTGCATCTTCCAGTTCTACCTTGTCTTTCATTAGTAATCTTGCTCTTGCTGTGGAAAGTCTGATAATTCCTTCTAGTTGTCTAGGGGTAACTGTAATCATCTCCTCAGATTCTACGTTTCGCATTTGGAGATAATATTCAAGGATCTTTTCTTCAGCCTCTTTTGTCATGGTAGGAATACCACGTTTTGCATATGAAAGATATTTTGTTAGTAAATCAACATCAATTACGGAACGTTTGTCTGTTCCTTGTGGATCAAATCGCTCTATAATGTGTCTAGCAATTTTTTCATCTTTTTCTTTACTTGGAATGTCTCTTACAACAAAAATCAAGTCAAATCTTGTAAGCAATGGAATTGGCAAGTTTACATTTTCTGTAATGTTTTTGAAAGGATCATATTTTCCATACATTGGGTTTGCAGCAGCTAAAATTGAAGTTCTAGCATTTAGTGTAGCTACAATACCACCTTTTGCAATACTTACTGATTGTTGTTCCATAACTTCGTGTAAAGCACTTCTGTCTTCTGGTTTCATCTTATCAAATTCATCTATACATACAAGACCTTGGTCACCAAGTACAACTGCACCTGCTTCAAGCATCATGATTCCTGATTTGTCTTTAACTATAGCAGCTGTAAGTCCTGCAGCAGTTGAACCTCTACCAGAAGTATACAAACCTCGTGGTGCAATCCTTGAACAAAACTTTAGCATCTCACTTTTTGCAGTACCGGGATCTCCAACTAGAAAAATGTTAATGTCCCCTCTAACTTTACTTCCATCACCCAATGTTCTTTGATTAGCACCTACGATAAGTAATATGATAGCTTCTTTGATTATTGAATGTCCGTGAATGTGGGGAGCAAATGAATCAATTAGTTTTTGATACACATCAGGACTTTGACTTAATGTTTTGATCATTTCTTCTTCTTCGGATGAAACTTCGTCTTTTTCCACTTTACGAGATAATTTTGAGCCATGTCCGCCCAAAAATTCAATGTTATTTCCTTCAATTCTTAATCTGTATAATCCACTATGACCTCTCTGAACACCTGCAACTGATTCTTGTTCGATTCTTACTATTCCTGTAAGGATTACTCTGTCACCAGGCCTAGCATTATCCACCAAATCCTGCTTTATTGTTACGTCAATATAGTGAGGAAGTTGTCCTGGAGGCAAGTCCTCAGGAAGTTCCTGTAATCTAAGAAGCTGAAAATCAATAAACTTGCTTGCTTCAGGTTTTAGTTCAAAATCTCTTTGTTTACAATTTGGGTCATCACATACTACAGGCATTTTAACATCCATTCCTTTAAGCTGAATTATTTTGGTAGTGTGTTCATCAGGACAAACAAAGACTAGTTCTTTTGCAAGAGGTTTTACTTCTGATGCTCTAACTACCATTCCTGAAACACTTGTTATTGTTCCAATGGTTTCAGCATTGATTTGTCTAAGGCTTCTCTGAAGTGGAAAGTTTACTAGTCTAACACGAACTTCGTCTTTGATTTTTTCAGCATAATCTGGAAATCGTGTTTGTAGTGCTTCTTTAATTGCTCTAGAAAATGCATCAAAGATTCTATCAGGGCTTTGAGAAAACAGGTTTCCAATTACTGGTTCAAAAACTAAATCATTGTAATCAACGACAATGTATTTTGCATTTCTAGGCATCATCTCATCGATTGCCTCTACATACTTGTAGTTGCCAGATTTATCTTTGAATCTAATAAGGAATTCTTTTACTTTATCTGATAATGCAGAATCTGTAAATGTGCTAGTTTGAACTTTGCTCATTTAGATCTCCTCTTATTTGTTTTTCAAACTCTACACTGTTTTCATGGATAGTTTTGTAGAAGATACTTTCTTCAACAGTTAATTTGTTGTAGAGTTCAGAATTTAATTTTATAGAGTCTGCTATCTTTACTAGCTTACCTCTTCTCATTCTAAATAATTCTAACATCATACTTTCAACTTTATCAAAATCATCACGATTCAATTCTTTCATAGATTCTTTTAGTTTAATGTAAAAGTGAGGGTCTAATGTAGAGATTTGATATTCTCCAACCATCTTTTCTTTTGATAATGCTTGTTTTAGTTCAGTAATCATATCGGGGGAATCAAGTGTTGCCAATTTATTTTCAGATAGTATCTTTCCAATCCACTGAGGTATGTTAATTACCTCACCTTGAGTTCCGGCAGTCTTTGTTCCTGCAACATTGAATTTGAAGTCACGGGTAACTGTGATCTTAGAATCCTTTAGGCGGTGTCCAACTGAATGCACTTTTTCTATTTTATCTATGTTCATGTGAGATCATTGATCCGCCTTATGATCTTCAAGTTGAGATCCATCAATTGATCTGATCAAATCGGATCAATTCTGTTGACTCAATTGATTTGAGGCTGATCGCTAATCGAGTTTGGTTAATTTGGTAATTAATCGTATTGTATTGTCAGTCATATCGTGTTACATAGTGATCAATCAATTCGGATTTATTAATGGGAATTGAACCTAAAGTCTCATGTCTGTAACTGGTATGTGGGTAGAAAAATATCGACCAACAAAACTTTCAGAAATTGTAAATCAGACAGAAATTATTGGTAGTCTAGAAGCTCTAATCAAAGATCCAACAGACATGCCTCACTTGCTCTTTTCTGGTTCTGCAGGAGTAGGCAAGACCACTACTGCGTTATGTCTTTCAAGACAAATCTTGGGAGAATATGCTAAAGACTGCACACTAGATCTAAACGCATCAGATGAAAGAGGAATTGGAATGGTTAGAGAAAAAGTAAAGAAATTTTCAAGATTTGCAGGAATGGTTGATGTTCCATTCAAGATTATAATTTTAGATGAGGCAGATGAAATGACTTCAGATGCTCAAACTGCGCTTAGAAGAATTATTGAAGATGCGGCAAAAATTTGTCGGTTTATTCTAATTGCAAATAATGTGTCCAAAATAATACAACCCATTCAAAGCAGATGTGCAGCTTTCAAGTTCACATCAATTTCTGAGGAAGACATTATCACTAGACTAGAAGAAATTGCCAAAAACGAGAAAGTAAAGACGGACAAAAGAGGTCTAAAAGCAATTTATGAATATACAGAAGGGGATTTGAGACATGCAATTAATCTAATGCAAGCAACTGCAAGTCTTGGTGGAATTACTGAAGAGAATGTGAAGGTATCAGCTGGGCTAACAAAAACCAGTGATGTTGATGAGGTTCTAAAAATTGCACTATCTGGGAAAGTTGTTGAAGCAAGAGAAAAGATGATAGAATTAATCAAAGTTTATGGAATGTCAGAATCTGATTTCTTAAAGTATCTCAATTCAGCTGTTTTCAAATCAAAACATGGCAAACTATCAGATATTTTACAAGTAATTGCAAAATATGATTATAGAATTTTAGTTGGAGCAAATTCTGAAATTCAGCTATCTGCGATGCTTGCAGAGCTTGCAAAATTAGAAAACTAACTCAGAAAGCATCTAAAGACTTTAGACTTTTACATCTGTTTCTGATTGTCACCTCAGTAACACCTGCAGCTATAGCAATTGTTTTTTGGGTTATATTCTCACCAGTTTCCATACTTGAAAGATATAAGGCAGATGCTGCCATTCCCATTGGATCTTTTCCAGATACAATTTGTTTTTCTTCAGCTTTTTTGAGAAGCTTTGATGCAATACGTTTAGTTTTTTCTGATAAACCTATCTGACTTGCAATTCGTGCAATACACTGTACTGAATCCACTACAGGCATCTTCAAGTCTAATTCTTTTACTAACATCCTGTAACAAATTGCAAGGTTTTTTCTAGTGATATTAATTGTAGTTGAAACATCATTAAGAGTTCGTGGGGTACCAGATTCACGACAGGAAGCATAAAGTGTTGCAGCTATTAATCCTTGGATTGATCTCCCCCTAACAAGTTTTTTTTCCAGAGCTTTTCTGTAAATGTAAGCTGCTTTTTCAACTATAGCATCTGATAGGGATAATTTCTCTTTCATTTTGAGGAGTTCTCCTAGTGCAACTTGGAGATTCCTATCAGCAGAATCTTTAGTGCGACTTCGACTATCCCAAATTCTTAATCGCTTAATGGATGATTTCATGGATGAAGATAATGGATTTCCAGAAGAATCTTTGTTAATTGGATTAATTATTGTACTTAGACCCTGATCATGTCTCGTTAGTGAAGTTCTATCTCCAGTTCTTGATTTGTTTGTGCTGCTATCTGAGAATGTTCTTTCTGGTCCGTGATTATCTACTCTATCAGTAATTACAAAGCCACACTTACCACAAAACATTTCACCTGTTTCTTCATCAGTAATTATTTTGTTTTTTCCACATCTGGGACAACTTTGCTTTTTTGATAATTGTTGTTGTGCCATAGTTACTATCATGTTATATGTAATGTCTAATAAATCGTCAAAATCTGTGCATTATGAGTTATCATTAAAAATAAAAACGCAGAGAGAGGGATTTGAACCCCCGTATGCTTGCGCACACAGGCTCTCAAGGCCCGCGCCCTACCGAGCTAGGCGACCTCTGCAAAAAATAGTGCAGAAAAGTGATTAAAATTTGTTGATGTAAAATAGAAAAATAAGAAAAAAGAAAAAATTTCTTTAATCGTGAGCGTGTGGTCCGCCACCACTTGAAGGCATTACCACAAATGTACCAGCTGCTTTCTCGTGCCATTCTTGGTTGGCTGCTTCAATACGAATTGCTCCTTGAGGACAAATTTCTTGACATGCCATACAAATCGTACAATCATGTTCTCTGATTGGTTGTGATTTGTCTGAAGCATCTAATCTTTCAGATGCTTCTGTAAGGCCAGTACCTTCAAAGGTTGCATCAAGACATTCTGCTGCTGGAATATCTTTCTCTGTTCTATACCACTGGAATGTTTGAACAGGACATACACCAAAGCATTCACCTGCTGCAATACATGAATCCCAATCAACTGCGACTGTAGTTCCATGAATTCCTAGAGGAACCATTTCTTCTCCATGTTCTTCATAAGCTGCCTTTACATCATCATTTGAGAATGCTTTTCCGTCTGGATCTCCTTTGCCCCAAATCCAGTGAAAATTCTCACCATCTGCATGGCTTGTCTTTCCTACTGGCTTGACGTCATTAAGACAAAAGTCTTCAGGTATAACTAAATCTACCATAATAACGTGATTTTAGAATATTATTTAAAGCTAGACAAAATTAGTTGAGACTAAATCTTAGTATAAAATACTACAAAAAGAAAAAATTTCTTTAATCGTGACTGTGTGGTCCGGCACCACTTGAAGGCATTACCACAAATGTACCAGCTGCTTTCTCGTGCCATTCTTGGTAACCTTGATCAACTAGAACAGCCTGAGGAGGACATACAGATACGCATGCCATACACCAAATACAATCATGTTCTCTGATTGGATCTGCTTTGTCTGAGAAATCCTTTCGCTCCTCTTTTACATCACTACCTGTTCCCTCAAAGGTCTCATGAATTGCATCAATTGCAGGAATATTTTTTTCGGTTCTATACCACTGAAATACCTGTACTGGACATGCCTCAATGCACGCACCATCGCCTATACAAGAATCCCAATCAATTGCAACCATAGTACCGCTAACACCTAGTGGTACCATCTCTTCTCCATTTGCTTTGTAAGCAGCTAACGTCTTATCATCCTTTGATGCTTCAACTAGTCCTTGTGATGGCCAAACAAAATGAAAATGCTCACCATCTGAATGCTTTATCTTGCCGATTGGTTCTTTGTCAATACAAAAGTCTTCTAATATTGGCATACTATAATTTTAATTTAGTTTTTATATAAGTATTGGCAAAATTTGTTCAGACTAATTTTAGATCGCATTAAAAATTAGAAAAAGAAAAAAATTCTTAAATCGTTTGTATTTTCAAAGTCGTCTATTTTGATAGAGTTCTAGCTGCGTTCTCATGGGCTTCTAGATTTGACTGATCAACTAGAACAGCCTGAGGAGGACATACAGATACGCATGCCATACACCAAATACAATCATGTTCTCTGATTGG